>JAUIMA010000600.1 GCA_030432675.1 Candidatus Hydrogenedentota bacterium
GGCTCCCTCCGTGACGTGGTAGGCCCGATGAAATACTGTCCCACCGAGTCACCGGGTCATGCGACACAATTGACGCAGGCCTTGTTGCGCGACGGCTACACCCATCTCATTTCGGCGGGCGGTGATGGCACTCACTTTGAAGTTATCAATGGATGGTTTTCGGCGGGCGTCCCTATCAATCGGGATGCCCGCCTTACCATATTGCCCATGGGCACCGGCTCGGATCTCGCCCGCACCCTTGGCTTTGGTCCGGGACGGAAGGGTATCGAAGCGCTGAAGGATGCCGTTGTCTTGTCGGCTGATGTCGGTTGTATCCAATGCCGTCCCCCTCACGGCGAGGGCATGCATACCTACTATTTCCTGAACATGGCACGCGTTGGCATCGGGGCGACTGCCTGTCGCTACGTCAATGAGCACAGCAAAGCCATTGGCGGTTTTCTCTCCTATCTCCGCGCTATCCTACGCTGCCTGTTGACCTACCGCGATCAGCGGCTCCAGATTCGCCTGGACGGACGGATCGCAATCGAGGGCCTCACCAAAGATTTCTCGGTGGCCAAAGGGTGCTTTGACGCCGGTGGAATGCGCATGGCCCCCCATGCACGTCTGGACAATGGAATTTTCGACTGTTACCACATAGGCCCGGTGGGATTCTTTGTTGCCTTGCGCAGTCTGCCCAAACTCTACGCCGGTCGTTTGAGTGAGCGACGCGACCTGGTGCGATACCTCCGAGGGAGTAGCATCGAAGTGACCACTCCGGGTTCTGTAGAAATTGAGGCCGATGGGGAGTTTATTGGTTATGCTCCCGCCATCTTTACCCTGCTCCCTGGCGCCGTAAATCTCACGGCGGCCCGTCCCTCGGCAGACTGACTCCCCAGCGCGGTGCTTCGCCGTACCCGCCCATAAAAATGGCCGCGCTGAACAATAGCCCAGCGCGACCAACAATAGTATGGTTCTAGAGCACGATAGAAACGGCCGGTTTAGAATTTCACCTGCAAGTCGAAATGCACGTAATCCGCGTCTTCATCATCGGTCCCGCCAACAAACTCCAGACCGTTCCGTGCAAAGAAATTGCCTTGTTCCAGGCCATCGCCGGTGAAGAGGTGTTCCCAGAGTATGGCAATCGAAACATCTGGACTATATTGATACTTTGCCATAAGGAACGTTGTCCAACCCAATGCCTCATCATTCTCGCGGGTCCATGGGGCCAGGAAAGGAATGACTGGCGTGTCGAAGGCCTCGTCAATCTCGAAGTAGGCCACTTTGAACGCCACGGAGATCTTTTCCGTTGGTTTCACGTTGACGCCGGTGCGTAGTTGCCAGAAATTAGAAAGCTCCTGGTTAATACCGAGAATCAGGCTATAAGGCTTGCCGGGAAAGAGGCGATTAAAGGAAACGCTGGATTCCGTTCCACGAATACCGCCTAAGACCCGATCGCCAAAGCGAAAGTCGCGGTTGTCTTCGCCTTCAAAGAAGGCCCCACCCACGTACACCCGCGGATTCCATGCCATATCAAAGGTATAGCCGAGACTCAAATCAGTCGCGAGCGCATCGAAGTCGGCCTCATTATCGCCATAGACCACGGGGACAAATAAGGCCCCCACGTTATCGGCCTCGCCAAATTGGTAGGCCAATTCCCAATCGTAGTCAAAGGCACCTATGTTGCCCCAGATTCGGGTACCGATGGTGTGCAAGGTCGTCGGGCTGTAGTCGTCTACACCAAAGAGATCTTCTACCCATTCTCCCCCGGGGCCGAGCGTGGTATCGGTGGCGGTAACCCCATCACGGAGCAACATCCAGTAGAGTGAAAACTTCACATTTTCCAGGGCGCTGTAGGTGCCATACAGACCGTAAAAATCTACATCGTCATCACCCGAAAACGTTTCGGACAGCTTCGTCCACCACCCGTCGAGTTCCATGCCGCTCTGCGTATAGGTAAAGCGCATACCATCAAAGGAGCGGCCTATAATAGCGGTCGTAATATCATCGACAAGCCATCCCTTGCCAAGTTTTATTTCCTGGCGCCCCGTCCGAACGCGCAAAGGCAGGCCGAAGGTGTTTCGGGTCTCAATGTAGGCCTGATAGAGCTGGACTTCCGAGCCCCCCGCCGTATCCAGGCCGGAAACATAGTTACTTCGGAAATCGCTTCCCCAGATGTCGAAACTTTCGAACTCCACAAAGGTGCTGACATCGTCCGTGAAATTGGCTTTCACATTGAGGCGCGTTCGGTGTTCGACGTACGCAAGGTCACTGCCCCGATCATCAAAATCGAAGCGGCTGCGGAGCCCGAATGGCCCTAAGGGGCGTGCCGCGAAATTAGAGCGGGTATAGCGGGGCGTTGCGGGTCCGCCAACGGCGTTGCTGTAGTTGTCATTCCAGAAGCGGCCGCGAATGCGCACTTCGCCCCCGACTTCCACCGATTGCAATTCGGCCATGGCACCCGTTGTCAATCCGAGGAGTGCCAGACACAGCGTGAGTCTCTTCTTCATACAATTCCTTCTTTCATTGCAGTAGAGACCAGCGTATGGTTGTCGACAACATGCCGACAAAGATAGATATTACAGACATCATATTGGACCCACGACAGCCAAACAATGATGCAGTTGGAAATTTACAGACTGGCGATGCACGCTCCCGACGTGAGATTTCGCCAATCCCCCCTTCTCGCTTGCCGTGCCACTATCCTAGTCGAAATTTCTGCTGGAATCAACTGTGCCGAAGGACAAGCTTCGTCCCGTCGTTCAACCCGCCTAGAAGTCAATATGGATGTCGAAGTGAAGATAATCCGCATCTTCGTCATCAGTTCCGCCGGTAAACTCCAATGCATTTCGCGAGAAGAAATTACCCTCTTCCAAGCCCTGCCCCGTAAAGAGATGCTCCCAAATAATGCCAATCGACAAGTCATCACTATACTGATATTTCGCCACCAGAAAGGTGGTCCAGCCCATCGTATCATCATGCGCGCGCGTCCAGAATGGAATGAAAGGAACTACAGGCGTGGAAAATGTTTCATTGAATTCCCAGTAGGCAACACGGAGACCGCCAGAGAGCTTTTCGGTCGGCTTCACCGTAAATCCCGTCCGTATCTGACGAAAGTTGGAGAGTTCGGAATTGATATCGAGGAGCAGCCCATAGCCGTAGTTACTGAAGAGACGATTGAAGGCAATACTGGACCGGGTGTCCCGTATGCCGTGGAGTAGGCGGTCACCAAATCGAAAATCTCGGTTATCGTCGCCCGCCAGATAGGCAGCCCCCACATAAACCCGGGGCGACCAGGCCATGTCCAGGGTATAGCCGACGGTGAAATCGGTCCCGATTGCGTCAAAACGCGCACTGTCATCGCCGTAGACCAGGGGATTGAACTGGGCGCCAACCGCATCCGCCTCACCAAACTGATAGGAAAACTCCCAATCGTAATCGACGGCACCGTAGGAACCCCACAGCCGTGTTCCCACGGTGTGCAACCAGGTGGAATCGTAGTCATCAATTCCCCACAGATCTTCGATCCATTCCGCGCCCGGGCCACCGTCCGAGAGAAGGTGCAGGATCGTCTCGTTGTTGCTTCGGGTAGCGAACCGGTCCTCGCCGAGCTCTGCGCGCAGTGCCTGCGCGTTGTAGATCTCTCCGTTGGCGACAAGCGTCGAACCGGCGGCGCCGTGGAGGGGCTGGTCGCCGCCGTCGAGGTCGACGATGC
>JAUIMA010000601.1 GCA_030432675.1 Candidatus Hydrogenedentota bacterium
CTTTGGTGGTCAGGTGTCGCAGGCGAAAGTGCGCCCGGTTGATGGGGGGGGCGGTGTGGGACAAGACGCCCTGATGCGGGGCTACGAACAGTATCTTGAGGCGTTCCATCGCCTGTATCGTGACGTAACGGCGGGCCAGCCCTATGCCGTGGAGAACCGGAATTCCTGATGACGATTATGGACCAACCTCGAATCGGTTTACTGCCCCTCTACCTGAGACTCTATGACGAGGCAGTGCCTACGTTGTGTGGCGAGCTCGCGCCCTTTCTCGCCGATGTCGTAGGGGCCTTCGAGGGACGCGCGGTGGAGGTGTTGACCGCTCCCATCTGTCGCGAGGCGGAGCAGGTGGCGGAGGCCGTATCGTATTTTGAAGAGGAGGCGGTGGACTGTATCGTTACGCTCCACCTGACCTATTCCCCTTCGCTTGAGGCCGTCGACGCCCTGTCGGCGACGTCGTTGCCTATCCTCATGTTGGATACGACGCCCGATGTGGCCTTTGGTCCCGATGTGGATCCCATGCGGCTGCTCTACAACCATGGCATTCATGGGCTCCAGGATCTGGCATCCATGCTGCGCCGACGTGGGAAAGACTACGTGGTGGTGGCGGGTCATCTGAGCGATGACGTGACGCTGGACCGGGCGTGTGCCGTGCTGCGCGGGGCCCATGGGGCCTTCATGCTTGGCACGACACGGGTATTGCGCGTCGGCCCTACCTTTCCCGGTATGGGTGACTTTTACGTGCCCGAAGAAGTGCTCTCCGCCAAACTCGGTATCCTGGTGGATGAGATAGCACCGGACGAGCTCCTGAGCGCGGTGGAAGCCGTCGACGAAGAAGCCATTGTCGCTGAGATGAAAGAAGAAGACGAGCGATTTGATGTGGATGCGCCGGATGAGGTGCGTCGGGCTTCATCGCGGATTGGGTTGGGGCTTCGTCACTATCTCGAAACCAATCACTACGACGCCTTCTCCATGAACTTCCTCGCCTTTGACCAGGCGGAAGGTCCGTTGAACCGTGTGCCCTTCCTGGAATGTGGCCACGCCATGGCCCGGGGGCTGGGCTATGCGGGCGAAGGGGATGTGTTGACTGCCGCATTGGTGGGGGCCCTCAGCAAGGCCATCGGGCCCACGACCTTTACCGAAATGTTTTGTCCTGACTGGGCGGGCGACACGGTGTTTCTTTCCCACATGGGCGAATTTAATCCGGCGGTGGCCGCCGGGAAAGCCCGGCTCTATGAAAAAGAGTTCCCCTTTACACCGGCTCAGAATCCGGCGGCTCTGGCCTGTGCGCCCCAACCGGGCGACGCCGTGTTGGTGAATATTGCGCCGGGTCCGAAAGATAGCTTCGGGCTGATTGTGGCCCCGGTGACGGTCATGGGGGATGGGACCCATCCGGATTACAAAGACTGGATTCGGGGCTGGATAAAACCGGCGGTGCCCCTGCCCGCTTTTCTGGAGGCCTATTCCCAGCATGGGGGTACGCACCACAATGCGTTGGTGTATGGCGATTGTATGGATGCCCTGGCGGCTTTTGCGAAGTTTGCCGGGCTGGATTATGTTGTAATCGGGGAGGAGAAGTAAATGTTGTTTGCCAAGGGTACGGTTGGTGGGAACAGGGGTGGTGTTGGCATGGACTTGCGGGTAGACCTCTCTGATTGCACGGACAAAGCCTACCGGGCCTGTCCGTGGCACCCCGCAGTGATTGTGAAGAATGAGGGCACCTTGCTCTGTGGCTTAGGGGAGAAGATCTAGATGGATGGCATGGAAACTTTTTCCCTCGGTACGCTTGACTACGTGGCCTTTGCGCTGTTTTTCGTGGTGCTGTCTCTGGTGGGGTTCTGGGCAGGCCGGAAGGAGCGGGGGAGTGCGGACGACTACTTCCTTGCGGGGCGTTCTTTGCCCTGGTATGTGGTGGGTGGTTCGTTTATCGCTTCCAACATCAGCACCGAGCATTTTATCGGCATGATCGGGGCGGCCTATATTTTCGGTATCTGCGTGGCGGATTCGGAATGGGTCAATGTCGTCAGCTTTTCGATGATTGTCTGGTTTTTCATTCCCTTTCTGATGGCCTCCCGCGTGTTTACCATGCCCGAGTATCTGGAGCGGCGCTTTAATGGGACCCTTCGGCAGTTCTTTGCCTTTGTAACGGTCTTGAGTAATGTAGTCGCCTTTCTTGCGGCCGTGTTGTATGGCGGTGCGCTGGCCCTGGAAGCGCTCTTTGGCTGGCCCTTCTGGGTGGCCCTTATGGTGCTGGGCATTTCGGCAGGCGTTTGGGCCATCTACGGGGGCCTCTCCTCCGTGGCGTGGACGGACCTGTTCACCGTGCTCATCATGCTGTTGGGCGGGCTGTCGGTGACGGTGCTCGGGCTCAAGATGCTCGACCCGGAGGGCGCTTCGATCTTCGTGGGCTTCGCCAACATGATTGAGGCCAACCGGGCCACATCGGGCGTTTGGAACGAAGCGGTCGCGGCGTCGGCGCCCCACATCACCGGGGAAGGGGAGTACAACCGGCTCTCCGTGTTTCAGCCGGTGACCCACGCGGTCTGGCCCTGGCCCGCCATGATATTTGCGACCTTCTCCATCAGCATCTGGTACAACGTGTTGAACCAGTTCATGATTCAGCGGGTGCTCGGGGCGCGGAGCACCTATGATGCGCGGATGGGCATTGTCTTCGCGGGTTTGCTCAAGGTGCTCATGCCGGTAATCGTAGTCTTGCCTGGCCTGATTCTCTTCGCGAAATATCCGGAAGTTTTGCTGGGGCCCTGGGAAGACGTGCCGAAGGAGGCGGACAAGGGCTACGTGCATATGCTGCAAACCCTGGTGCCCCTCGGGCTGCGGGGGCTCTTTCTCGCGGCACTCTTTGGGGCCATCCAGTCCACGGTTAACTCGGTGCTGAACTCGTCGGCCACCATCGTGACGTTGGACTTTTACAAACGCATCTTTGCGCCCGACGCGGGGCAGCGGCGGCTGGTGTGGGTGGGGGTGATAGTCTCGGCCTCCTTGCTGGTACTGGCAATGATTCTTGCCTGTTTTATCGGGAATCTGGGCGGGGGGCTCTTTGTCTATATCCAATCCTTGTATGCCTTTTTCGCGCCCCCTTTCTCGGCCGTCTTTCTGTTGGGAATTCTCTTTAAGCGTATCAACGCCCAAGGCGCGACCACGGCGGTGTTTTCCGGCTTTGCGCTGGGTATCCTGCTGAAGGTCTATGTGCAGTATGTGCCGAGTCACCCGGCGTGGATTGAGCCCTTTCCGAATCAGGCAATACTCAACTGGCTCTTCTGCACGGTGGTCTGTGTGGTGGTCAGTCTAATGACCGCGCCACCCCGTCCGGAACAGATGGCGCAGAGCCTCATGATTGATTGGAAGGCCCTTCGGATTGGTGGAGACCTGGGCAGCCACTGGTACAACAGCGTGTTGACGTGGTGGCTGGTATTTGTGGGGCTGGTGGTGGCGTTGGCGCTGGTCTTTTCGGGGCTGATGTTTTGATGGGGGGAAGGGATTGAAGGACCGATGAAACGTAAAGGACCTGGAGGACATGGCGTGGCCGTTGGCCGCAAGAAGAAAACTGAACCACGAATGGACACAAATTTACACGAATGGGACTGCCGACTGGCGGGTCTTACACGATATGGCCAGGTAGTGGCGGCGCCCCGTCCTTTAGGTCGTTTACGTCCTTTATGTCC
>JAUIMA010000602.1 GCA_030432675.1 Candidatus Hydrogenedentota bacterium
CTACAGGAATCGAATTATCAACGTCCACCACGGCTTCCTGCCGGCCTTCCAGGGGGCGCGGCCCTATCACCAGGCCTATGAGAAAGGGGTGAAGCTCATCGGCGCCACCAGCCACTATGTGACGGCGGACCTTGATATGGGGCCTATCATCCAGCAGGCGAGTGTCGCTGTCAATCACAGCCACAGTGTGGCGGACCTGAGCACCATGGGGCGGGATATCGAGACCCAGGTACTGGCGGCGGCGGTGCGGGCCCATCTGGATGCCCGTATCATGGTTTATCGCGACCGAACCATTGTCTTTGAGTAGCGTATTCGGCGTGGGGCTGCTATGATCAGGGGTGAAATTATCCACCAACCGAAGGAGTACACACTGTGACAATGCCGGGCAAGATTAAACCATGGTTTCCGCTGGGTCTTACGTTTTCATTGGTGGTCCTGCTCAGTTCCTGTGCCACCGTGCCGCTCACCAACCGGACCCAGGTGACGCTCTTGCCCGAATCGCAGATGGTGATGCTCGGACAGCAGGCCTATCAGCAACAACTGAGCGAACATCCCGTCAGCAAGACCCCGGGGGATGTGGAGCCGGTCCAGCGGGTGGGCGAACGGCTTGCGGCGGCTACGGTCGATTTTCTCAAGGCCAATAACCTGCCCACCGATGTTTATGCGTGGGAATTCAGCGTCATCGACAACGATGAAATTGTGAATGCCACCTGTCTGCCTGGCGGCAAGATCGTGTTCTACAGCGGCATCTTTAAGTACACCCAGGACGACAACGGCATTGCCACCGTCATGGGCCACGAAATTGCCCACGCCATCGCCCGCCACGGTAACGAGCGGGTGAGCGAAGCGTTGTTGCTGCAATTGGGTGCCATGAGTCTCGCCGAAGCCATGAAAACCTCACCGACGCAGACACGGGAAATCACCAACCAGGCCTTCGGAATCGTATCCAACTATGGCGTGGCCCTGCCCCACAACCGTTCCCGCGAATCCGAAGCGGACCGAATCGGCCTGACCCTCATGGCCAAGGCGGGTTACGATCCCCGCACGGCCATACCCTTCTGGGAGCGCTTCAGCGAAGCGGGAAAAGACGTGCCGGAATTCTTGTCCACCCACCCTTCCGGCGCAACCCGTATCGCCGACATCAAGACCCACCTCCCCGAAGCCCTGCAGCACTACACCGGTGGTTTTCGGGCAGGGAAGTCCGTGGAGAGTCGGTGAGGGGGGGCGTAGGGGATTTGCTCAAGAGAGACTTTCCACGTATTCGCCATGGAGGAACGTGGGACCGTCGCTATTGATAGGTCCTTTTGTGCCATGTCCACGACGCGCCGCAGGAGGGCGATGGCGGGCTCCGCGAGGTTTCGTGTGCGTGGAGCCATGCAGACGTGGGGCCACCACAGAGGATGGCCTTCGGGCGTCTCCCTTTTCTTCTCTGGCCCGGACGCCCTCTTTTATTCTTTCTTGGTCCCGATTCATGGGCCGTTGGCCCATGCTGGTATGTTTAGGACCGATGGCCCTCTGGAAGGCCAGCGGGTGTCTACCGTGTAGCGGTATGAGCGCCAACGGCGCGTTAGCATACCAGCCCAGGCTATAGGCCTGGGTAAATTCGGTATTTCTCTCTTCCCAGGGCTGAAAGCCCGCAACATGTGCTCACGGCAATTCCGAAAATACCGAACCGTCGTGTAGTCGGAAGTCGGTACTACGGGAGCAGCACCTCAACCTGATGAGTTGGGAATTTCCATAACCCTACCGATAGTCTTCCATCTTGGGGGCGCTGCCTTCGACGACCCGGGGTTCATAACCGGGTTCGTAGGATTTTTCGAGGTTTGCCTTTAAGTCGGCCTCGTCGAACCACACGGGCTTGGTCTCCCGTGCCACAAAGAGGGAGACCTGGTCGGCGTAGTGGGGGGACTCGGGTCGGGTGCTCGCGCTGCCGAATTGATGGATGCTACGGGAGTGTACCTTTCCATCGGCGTCCCATGTGGCCATGAGGACGTAGCAGTCGCCTGCCTGACCCTCCAGAAAGGAGCCGTTCCATTGGCCATAGACGGCGTGAAGGACATCGGGACCGCCGCCCATGCCCACGTTCACGTCACCGCGGACGAGGCGGTTCACGTCCTGCCAGGGCACGTCGAGTGTTCCGAATGCCGCCTTCAGCTGGGTCGCCTTTTCGAGGAGGTGTTCCAACACGGGGGCTCCGGAATTTCCCTTGATGCGTGGTCCGGCCGTATCTTTGAGAAACAGGCAGGCCAGGGCGGCGCGGGTGTTCTCGGGGTTGCAGCGGTAATCCCAGGCTTTTAGGACGTCGATAGCTTCCAGTAGAAGGGGGTCGGTGACGTCGGTGGCATTGAAGACTTCCTCCAGCACCTCGGTCACCTTGGAGTCGCGGGGATAGGCCACATCATACTTGTAGGCGTAGAATTCCTCCTCCGTAATCGACTCATCCGCCGCGAGGAGTTCCAGCAGACGAATCTGGCGGTTGGTGAGCTCTTCGATGGGCTCGATGCCCGCGGTCGTGGGGAAGTTTTCGGGTTTCAGGTCTTCCGACGGCTCGGTGGCGCGGAAGGGCGTGCCATTGGCGTTCGCAATGTAGCCTGCTGCGGGGTCCTTGATGACGGGCAGTTGCTCAAAGGGCAGATAGCTTTCCCATAGGGTTTCCGACACATCGCCCGGGAGGTATTGACTGTAATCATACCCGGGCGCGCGTTCGGGGAGAAGGGCATTGTAGCGATACATAATGTGGCCCGATTTGTCGGCGTAGCCCACGTTGAAGGAGGGAATGGCCTGCATGGCCATGGCTCCGTCGAATTCGGCGAGGTCCCTGGATTTCCCCATGCGGTACCATTGCTCCACCTGGCGAATGTCGCCGTAGCCCGCATAGCGTATGGCATAGACGCCGTGGGGACGACGGACCACGGGGCCATGGACGGAGTAGAGGGCTTCCTGGGTGGCTTTCCATTTGAAGCCGCCATAGAGATTCACCACGAGGGGGACGACGGACTTTTCCAGGTCTTTCCACTCACCGTCAAATTTATATTGGTCGGGGTTTTCGGGGTTCATCTCCAACACATAGACATCGACCAGGTCGGGGCTGTTGACCGTGTGGGCCCAACCCAGGTCGCGGTTGTGTCCGTGGAGGACCAACGGCGTGCCGGGGAAGACACCTCCCACGAGGTCCCAGCCTTCCTCACTGTGAAGCCGTGCTTCATACCACGCCACGGGCCCGGTCCACGGCTGGTGGGAGTTGATGGCGAGGTGGGTCTTTCCGTCGGGCGTGCGACTGGGCGCGATGGCGAAGGTGTTGGAGCCCGTGGGCAGGTCTGCGGTCAAGCTATTGCGGAAGGCCACGCCGTCTTCTTTTTGGGACACACTGCGCTGGCGCTCGGTGTTGAAGAGCCGATTCATTTCATTATCGAGCCCGAAGAAGAAGGGCGTCTTCAACACGAAGCCCGTGACCACATCCTGACCTGTGGCGGGGAGGATGCCGGGGATTACCTCATCGGGGTGGAGGGCCGCGTAGTGGTTGTAGCCCGCGGCGTAGGCTTCGCAGATGGCCCGCACTTCGGGGCTGAGGTCCTTCTCGTATTTTTCGGCCACGATTTCCTGGAAGCGAAAGAGCTTCACCAGGTAATCGAAGGGCGCGGCCTCGGGGCCCTGCAACTCGGCGAGCCGA
>JAUIMA010000603.1 GCA_030432675.1 Candidatus Hydrogenedentota bacterium
GATGATGGAAGTGGCAGGCGTGAGTTGCGATTTCGTGGGCCATCCGGTCGTGTCGGACCCGGTCGCAAGCCCCGAGGAGGCGCGGGCCTTTCGCGCAACCTATGGTCTGGGTGATGTGCCCGTCATGAACTTTCTGTTCCGTTCCAATCAGCGGAGTGAGACGGTTAACGAGTTGCTCATATTCCTGACCTGCACGGTGTTGGATGAGGAAGCACCTCTTACGACCTACCAGGAAGAGCGGGTCCAGCAGGTCCGTGATGCGCGTATCGAAGTGAGTGCAGAAACGGCGCTGATTCACGATGCCGTCTATCCTGGTGAGATGCGCGACCCCGCCTGGAAATGGCGCAAGCACAGTAAGTAAGCGTTATACTGATTGAAATTACAGGCCGCCCAACGTTGGGCGGCCTTTTTTACATTACCTGGGAGTACCTATTGTGCGTGAATTCATCGGACTATCGGAGTGGGAGGCACCCGAAGGTGTATCGGCTGTTCAGGTGCACTCTTCGGCCTACTATGCCCTTCAAGAACCGGATGGCGGCATCAATCAGGAAACCCAGTTGCTTTGCGTCCTCCATGGGTGGGGGCAAAACAGCCGCTCCTTTCTTCGTCGTTTCACCCCCCTGAAAGCCCACAACGTATTGGTGGTAGCTCCCCAGGGACCACACCAGATGTATCTCGATATGGAAACCCGGAAAGTCGGTTTCTCCTGGCTCACTACCTATGACCGGAATCGGGCTGTTGCCGATTTATTCGAACTTATGGATAGCGTGCTGGCCAAAGTACGGGTAGATGGGGGTATCACCGCCGCGCCCTACCTGCTTGGCTTCAGTCAGGGGGTGTCCATTGCCTACCGCTACCATTTGCTAGGCGGGCGTCCCGCCGCAGGCATAATCGCATGCGGGGGCGATCTGCCGTCCGATGTGCGGACCGCTGTGGGGGAGGCCCCGTCTCTCCCAACCTTGCTCATTCATGGAAAGCGTGACGGCATCGTCCCGCTCGCGAAAGGAGAGGAGGCAGCGTCGATACTCCGGGACGCGGGGCACCAACCCGAGTGTTACTATTTCGATGGGGAGCACGTGATTCCACCTGAGGCCGTTGAGAAAATCGCCACCTGGATCGCGAAGAATCGGGACGCTTAGCCGAGGCGTTCATCTGTCGCCCTCCCAGGTGGTCCCGGAGAAATCAGGTGCCACCTTTTGCATCTGTATCGTCAAACGGTGTATGTTACCGCGTTTATCCTTCCTCCCCAATCGTTGAGAGTTGTCTATTATGTCCCATGCCCCCAAGGCGGTCCTGAGTGTTCAGGAAGTAACCCACAGTTTCGGTTCCCAACCGGTCTTGAACGATATGTCAGTCACGGTCCACGAAGGCGATCGGGTCGGACTGATCGGCCGAAACGGCTGTGGAAAGTCGACGCTCCTAAAGATTATGGCGGGCCTGATTGTGCCCGATGAGGGTGAAGTTATTGTGCGGCAGGGGGTTACGGTGGCCCTTCTGCAGCAGCAATGCCCCCTGCCAGAGACGTGGACGGTGCGTGAGGCGCTGGATTCGGCCGTGGCGGACCGCCAGGCGCGGGTGGATGAATATCACCGCCAGCTCGAAGCACTAGCGGGGCTACCGGAGGGAAGTCCGGAACATGAGGAGTTGGCCCACAGCACCCACGAGCTACAGCACAGCATCGATCTGGCCAACGATTGGGGGCTCGATCTGGAGATTAACCGGATCCGAATGGCCCTGGGTTTGGTGGATGAAAGCCGTGCGCTCAGTTCGCTATCCGGCGGTGAATTGCGCCGGGTGGATTTGGCGCACAAGCTACTTCATCGGCCCGATGTGCTGATTCTTGACGAACCTACCAACCATATCGATACCCAGAGTGTGGAATGGATTGAGCGCTTTCTGGAGCAATACGAAGGAAGTTGCATACTGGTTACCCACGACCGCTACTTTCTGGATCGAATCGTAAATCGTATCGTGGAAATTGAGTTCAACCGGCTCTATTCCTTTCCGGGTACCTACGCGAAGTTTCTCGAATACAAGTGCCAGGTGGAGCTCAGTGAGGGGCGTACGGAATCCAATCGCCAGGCCCTCATTCGCCGTGAACTGGCATGGTACAAGCGCGGCGCCAAGGCGCGCAGTACGAAACAGAAGGCCCGCATCGACCGCTTGATGGACGTACAGGAACAGGGACCGCCTCAAAAGCATCGGGAATTTGTGTTTGAGATCCCCGAACCGGAGCGCCTCGGAAAGACCATCCTGGAGGCCCGGGATATAACTTACGCCATCGAAGGGCGCACCCTGATTCGCAATTTCACCCTTACCATGCAGGCCGATATGCGGGTTGGAATCGTGGGGCCCAATGGTGCGGGCAAGACGACGCTCTTGAAGGTGCTCATGGGTAAGGCGCGGCCCAAAAAGGGCAAAGTCATTATCGGGGAGAACACGCGCTTCCTCTATGTCGACCAGAATCATGAGGACGTTGACCGCTCCATGAGCATCATCGATCACGTGGCCGATGGCGCCCGTTATTGGGAAGTAAACAAGCGGCGGGTATACATCCCGGCCTACCTGGGCAACTTTCTTTTCGATGCCAATGCCCTTGAGATGCCTATTGGTCGATTGTCAGGCGGTGAGTTTAACCGTCTTGATATGGTGAAGAAACTGCTCCACGGGGGTAATTTTCTTATCCTTGACGAGCCCACCAATGATTTGGACCTTTACACCCTGCGGGTGCTCGAA
Source organism: Candidatus Hydrogenedentota bacterium (assembly GCA_030432675.1). Taxonomy (GTDB): domain Bacteria; phylum Hydrogenedentota; class Hydrogenedentia; order Hydrogenedentales; family JAEUWI01; genus JAEUWI01. The sequence continues at coordinate 2,737 of JAUIMA010000603.1, forward strand.
GAAACTATTGATAGTTTTTCCGGGTGCGCTATGATCGTGAGTCACGACCGGTATTTTCTCAATCGGGTCTGCACCCACATGCTGGTCTTTGAACCCGAAGGGGAGGTGGTGGTTATCGCAGGCAATTACGATGACTATGTGCTCTACCGCGAGCGTAGAGCCGCCGATGAGAAGGCTGCGGCGAAAGCCAAAGCCAAGGTCGCCTCAAATTCAGCAACAGGCTCCCGGAAGGCTTCTCCTGCGCGTCTCAGCTACAAAGAAAAGCAAGAGTTGGAAGGAATGGAGGGGGCCATCGCGGAGGCAGAGGCTACCGTGGCCGCCCTGGAAGCATCCATCCAGGCCCCGGACTTCTATGAAAAGGGGCACGAGGCTGTTCAGGCGGAGCTGAATGCCCTCAAGGCTGCGCAAGATAACGTCGAAGCGCTCTTTTCCCGCTGGGAAACCCTTGAGGAAAAGCGGGGCTGATCACGAGGCCGGGTCGGTCGCGTTTTCCGATGAGGCGATGAGATAGAGCGCTTCTTCGGCAAAGAGATTGGGCCAGAAGGTCGCTTCACCCTGGGAATATAATGGAATCTCTTTTTCGATTACCGCGTCCAAGGTCTTACACATTTTGCGGAAGTCGTCGATGGCCAATACGTGTCGGTTGGGCGTCTGGTACCACTCATACGGCAAATTTCGCGTCACCGGTGCCCGTCCCTCGAAGAAGGTGATCCACCGCACCCGCCAGTGCCCAAAATTGGGGAAACTGACGATACATTTCTTTCCGACCCGAAGCATTTCACGCAGTGCCAGGTCCGGTTTTTTGATGACCTGTAGCGTCATGCTCAGGATGACGTAGTCAAAGCTCTGATCGGGTAACGCACTCAAACCCCGGTCGATGTCTGCTTGTACCACCGAGATTCCACGTCGTACGC
>JAUIMA010000604.1 GCA_030432675.1 Candidatus Hydrogenedentota bacterium
CACTTTCCGTGTCACCCGATCGTGTAATACACGTTCGGGTGCTTGGACGAAGGACCGACACAATCCGCCATCACGACTTCGACCGTACGCTCGTACATGTCATCTCTTTGGGAAACAGAGCCAGGCAAGCAATAGAAACAAACGTAAAGCCCACCGCGACAACAGGACCTGGGCATCAAGCCCATCCCGCCCAAGGCACCCGAACCCGACCGACGGTCGCTTGGGATCGGGTGGCACCATGGACGGTTACTTTCTGTTCCTACCCCAACAATAGCGACAGCGACACCGCCCCTGTGTTACAGTGCGTTGCGTAATCCATTGGGTCGAAGGCGCCGTGAGCGCGTGAGGAAATTGGTGTGTCATCGGACAATCCCCAGGTGAGTCTCGTCATCCCCGTTTTCAACGAGGAAGCCTGTCTGCCGGCCCTCGTTTCACGGCTGGAGCAGTGGCTGAACGATACGTCGGAGTTTGAAGCGGACGTTCTTTTTGTGGACGACCATTCTTCCGACGACACCCCCAACCTCCTGCGAGAAGCCTGTGCCACACACCCTTCCTGGCGCTTCATCCGGCTGGCGGCCAATAGTGGTAGCCACATCGCCATCTTCGCGGGCCTCGAACACGTGGAAGGCGATTGCGCCGTATTCCTCGCGGCCGACTTGCAAGACCCCCCGGAGCTCGTTTCTGATATGGTCGCCTGTTGGCGTGAAGGCCATCAGGTCGTCTGGGCCGTCCGGGAAAAACGGGACGGCGTCGCGGCATCCGAGATGCTCTTCGCCGACGTGTTTTATTGGCTCATGAACCGATTCTCTGCCATCACTGTGCCCCCGAAAGGCTCCGACTTTGCGTTGATCGATGCCCAGGTCATCGGGGCCCTGCGCCAGAGCATGAGCGCCTCCCCCTATCTCATGGGCGAAATTGCCCGGCTCGGATTCTCGCAGAGCAAACTGGGGTACACGAAAGCCGAACGCTCTGCCGGGGAAACCAAGTGGAATCTTGGTCGAAAACTTCAGCTCGTGGCCGACGCCTTCACCGGGTTCTCTTTCGTACCCATCCGCCTCATGTCCTACCTCGGCATGGCGGCCAGTGTGGTGGGCCTCCTCTATGCCGTTGTCGTTATCCTCAACAAGATCATTATCGGCGGACCCGTCGATGGCTGGTCCTCCCTCATGGTAGTTATTCTCCTCATGGGCGGCTTTCAAATGACCATGCTCGGGGTCCTTGGAGAATATCTCTGGCGCACCCTGGAAGAATCCCGACAGCGGCCCAAATACTTTGTAGAAGCATCAAGCGACAAGACTCCCTGAGGGGTAGCCTGTTCTCATCGACCAATATTTATTCAGCAACGAGGCATCAGACGGTACACTATGGCAAACAAGATTCTCCTGACGGGCGGGGCCGGACTCATCGGCTCCCACATTATCGACCAACTGCAGGCCGATCCCGATTTCGCCGCGCATGAACTGGTAATCCTCGACAACTTCAGCCGGGGCCGTGAGGCCAATATCGCCCAGGCCCTCGCACAGGGCAAGGTCTCCGTCATTGACGGCGATGTCCGCGATCGGGACGTGGTCGGAAATGCCATGAAAGACGTCGATCTCGTCTTTCACCTCGCCGCCATCCGCATTACCCAGTGCGCCCAGGAACCGCGCCTCGCCATGGAAGTGCTGGGCGACGGCACCTTCAACGTGCTGGAAGCGGCGGTGGAGGCCAAGGTCAACAAAGTGATTGCCTCCTCCTCCGCGTCGGTCTATGGCCTGGCCGAGTCCTTCCCCACGAAGGAAAACCACCACCCCTATGATAACCGCACCATCTATGGCGCCCTCAAGACCTGGAACGAAGGGCTCCTACGCAGTTTCAACGACATGTACGGCCTCGACTATGTGGCCCTCCGTTATTTCAACGTCTACGGCCCGCGCATGGACATGCACGGGGTCTATACCGAAGTACTCATTCGCTGGATCGAGCGTATCGACGCCGGAAAGCCCCCCATAATTTTCGGTGACGGTGCCCAGACCATGGACTTCGTCTATGTGGAAGACATCGCCCGGGCCAACGTCTTGGCCGCAAAGTCGGACGTCTCCGATACAGTCTTCAACATTGGCCGCAGCGAAGAAATCAGTCTGAAAGACCTCGCCCAGGCGCTCCTCCGCGTCATGGACGCCGACATCCCCATCGAGTATGGTCCCGAACGGGCCGTCAACCCGGTTTCCCGTCGCCTGGCCGATATCAGTCGAACCCGTGCGGCCCTGGGATGGGATCCGGCAGTGGATTTGGAGGAAGGCCTCCGCCGCCTTGTGGCCTGGTGGTACGCCGAGCGGGAGGCCATGGTCCCCGATGCCTGACTTTATCCCGATTGCAAAACCGGTCATGGGCAACGAAGAGCATGCGGCCCTCCGCGGCCCCATCACTTCGGGCTGGGTCACCCAGGGTCCCGAGGTAGTTGCCTTCGAAGAAGCCTTTGCCGAGCGGGTCGGCGCGCCCCACGCCTGCGCCGTCGCCAACTGCACCGCCGCCCTGCACCTGGCCCTCCAGATTGTCGGGGTCGGGCCGGGCGATGAAGTCATCACCGTTTCCCACAGTTACATCGCCACCGTAAATGCCATCCGCTACTGCGGCGCCACGCCAGTGCTGGTCGATATTGACCCCAATACCTACAACATGGACCCCGATCGGGTTGCCGAGGCTATCACGGAAAAAACACGGGCCCTAGTCGCCGTCCACCAGATGGGCATGCCGTGTGACCTCAAGACCCTGGTGCCCCTCGCCCGGGAAGCGGGACTGCCGCTCCTTGAAGATGGCGCCTGCGCGAGTGGCAGCGAAGTTGATATGGGCGACGGCTGGGAGGCCATCGGCGCGCCCCATGGCGATATCTGTTGCTTCTCCTTCCACCCCCGCAAGGTCATCACCACCGGGGACGGGGGCATGTTGACGACCGCCAACAGCGAATGGGATGCGCGCTTCCGGAAGCTTCGGCAACATGGCATGAGCATTCCAGACACGGCGCGACACGGTGCCCGCAAGGTGGTCATCGAGCAGTACCCCGAGCTGGGCTACAACTACCGCATGACCGATTTGCAGGCCGCCATGGGCCGGGTCCAGCTTATTCGTCTGGACGCCATCGTGGCGGAGCGGCGGCGCCTCGCGGAACGTTATCGCTTGGCCCTGGAATCCATCGACGGCCTCACGCCGCCCCACGAACCCGCCTGGGCACGCAGCAATTGGCAGAGCTACGCCGTCCGGCTGGCCGATTCGATCGACCAGCGGCAACTCATGCAGCACCTTCTCGATGGGGCCATCGCCTCCAAGACCGGCATCATGAACGCCCACCGGGAACCCTGCATGGCGGCCCATACCCTGCGATTTCCCTTGCCCCATTCCGAAGCGGCCCAAGACCACGTCATCCTCCTGCCCTTATACCCCGGCCTCACGGATGTCCAGCAGGATTATGTGCTGGAGACGCTGCGGGCGGGGACTGCCTCGACGCAATAAATCTGAACTTTCCCCCACACACTGGTTGGCGAACCCGGACTCGCGGCAGCAGTGCCAATCACCTGGACGTCGAGGCTGTCCCCCTCTTCCAACCCACCCACAAGCTGCCCCCGCTTCGCTCCTCTGCTTGAGGGTGGCACCCGACGTT
>JAUIMA010000605.1 GCA_030432675.1 Candidatus Hydrogenedentota bacterium
GTTCTTTGGAGTTTGGCAGCCTGCCGCTGTTGCCCCTCGTAAGCCGCGAGCAAGCTCGCTTCGTAAGAGCGTAAGCACGCTTACGCACTCCAGAGGCTCCACCTGTTTAACCCTCTGTAGGGCGTCTGTGTTTTTCGAACTAACAGATAGGTGGGCAAGGGCCTTGATGGCGAATAGCCCCCAGCGTACAAACTTCACCCGGCTTGTTGAGACGCGCCCGCAGAAGATCGCGCGGCACGGATCTTGGTTGTTTGGGGCGACTTTCCTGATGGCACTCACGCGGCGCGCGTGGGGTGCTTTCTGCTATGCTTGTGGCTTGTTCAATTCAAACTGCACCCCGAATTTATCCCTTGGAAAGCCCGTACTATGTCTGAAAAGAAATTCTGCTTCTCGCCCGAAAAGCTCATGCCCCTGGTGAAAGACGGCGGCTACTGCTATGCGACGGACGAGATTACCGTGGGCGGTCGCCCCGTAGGCTATATGTATCGCGAGCCGCCGATGGACGATGGGGATTCGGGATGGCGCTTTTATGCGGGCGATGAGAGCGATGCCTACGTGGATGATGAGGCCAACCATGGCGAGTTCGATTTGAACACGATTGCCAATTGTGACCAGGATACCTTGCTCATGCTGGATGCGCCCGTGGGTGCGGCCTTCGCGCGGAATCCCCAATCCGGGGAATTCGAGCCCACCGAGAGTCCCGTCGAGCCCGATGAGTGCCTCCATCCCGATTATCCCATCGTGGAAGGGTACCATGCCCTCAGCGATGTGTGGCATGTCACCTTGCCGGCCAAATTCAATCGAACGATCGAGGAAGATGCGCTGGTTTTGTGGCGACCCGATATGAGCCTCTATTTCGTGGCGTGGAACAATGATCATCAGGATCCGATGGAGGAGCGGCTCGCCCTCTTGAAATCCGACTTGAACCCCGATGCCTTCGACCCGCAGGAAGAACTATCGGATGAGAAGCAGACTTTTTCCTATCGCCTGATGGAGGATGGGGTAAACATGCTCTACGGCTTCGTCGTTACGGAGCGGGGTCACCTGCAGGTGGCCATCTCCTTCGAAGACGAGGCCGCGTTGGATACGGTACGGGCCACCTTCGCGAGTATCGGGTGAGTGCTGCTGAGTTGCATGGATACGAATAGGATGCGTTTTCGGATGTATTAGGTGAGCAGGAGTGCGATAGGTACGTTTAACGCAGGAGCGGAAAGCGATGGGTAGCAGCGGACAAAGCATCGTCGGGGCCTACAGGGATTCTGTTTCGGCCCACATGGTACGTATCCAGTTGGAAGCGGCGGGGATTGAGGCCTGGGTGGTCGATGAACACACGGCATCGACCAATCCGCTCTACTCCCCCCTCATTGGCGGCATCAAGCTGGCGGTCTATCCCGAGGACGAGATGGCGGCCCGGGAGCTGTTGAGCGGCTTAGACGAAGTGGAGGAAGAGAGCGCGGTAGCAACCGGCTGCCCCCACTGCGGCTCGGAACGGGTCGGAAAGAATGGGATGGGATTCTTCGTCTTGCTCGCATTGACCCTCTTGACCTTTGGCCTGTATCTTCCCTTTTTCTACCGAGGAAAGCGGTGCGAGGCGTGTGGGCGGACGTTCTAGAGGCGCGTGGAATTCGTTGTGTATGCTTTCGGAACCTGAAGTGACAGGGGCCGTGAATAATGTGGGACCGTTCTCGTCTGGGTCTCGTTACAGAACCAACTTAGATGCAACCGGGAGTGTATTCGATGCAACGGATAGTAGCCCTCGTGGGGCTTTGTGCCTGTTTCTCTCTGATGTCTCCGTGTGCCCAGGCCTGCGCCATGTTTACCCTGGTGTCCGGCGATTCGGTTCTCATGGGCAACAACGAAGATTTTATCAAACCGGGCTACGTCTGGTTTGTTCCTGCGGCAGAAGGGCGTCTGGGTCGGGTCAATTTTGGCTTTGCCGACAAGTTCGCCCAGGGCAGCATGAATGAAAAGGGTCTGACGTTTGATGCGGCCGTGGTGGCGGAGATACCCTGGGAGCCGGACCCGGTGAAGAAAGACACGAAGAATCTCCTGGAAGTCATCATAGATACCTGCGGCACGGTAGAGGAAGCCCTGCAGCTCTTTGGGGAGTACAACTGCAAGCATCTTTCCGGGAGTCAATTTATGTTTGCCGATGCCACCGGGGACGCTGCCGTGGTGACGTGGCTGCCCGAAAAAGGCCTCAGCGTGGTGCGCCGTACAGGCGATTATCTGCTTAATACCAACACCCGGCTGGACTACTCCCAGTACCGGTGTGAGCGATATGTTCTGGCGGAGCGAAGACTCGTCCAGGGCGGGGCCGCTCCCGAGTTGGTGGCCCGCGATGCGCTGGATGCCATCCACCAGGAGGGGGAAGGGGCCTTCACGTCCTATTCCACTATCTACGATCTCAAGAAGGGCCTCGTCCACGTCTACAACCTCGCCAACTACGACGAGGTCGTGACCTTCAATCTCGCCGAGGAGCTTTCCAAGGGTGCCGACCGATCCGCGCTGAAGGATCTGTTCAAAGACAGCCCGCGCCTGAAAGATATCCGCAAGGTGCCGCCACGGACTTATGAGACCCGCATCGAGCTGCCAGCGGAGCAACTCCAACGCTTTGCGGGAAAGTATTCCGTCATGGACGGCAAGGCGATAATAAATGTTGAAGTCGCCGGCAATGAATTACTCTTTATTCCACCCGACGGGAAAGCCGCCCATCTCTTTCCCGAGAGCGAGACGAAATTCCGCATCGTGGAGGGGGGTCAGGTGACCTTCACGGGGTCGGAAGACGGGAAGATCACCGGCATGGTCATGCACCGCAATGGCGACCATTTCGGCAGCAAGCTGCCGGAATAGTGAATTTAGAATTTAGAATTTAGAATAGTGAATACGCTTGACGCTTCAAAAGGGCGCGTCGGCTATAGTTCAATTCACTATTCACTATTCACTATTCTCAATTCTCAATTCTAAACTCCATCCTTCGGTGTCCGGGGATGTAGCCGGATTTGTTCTTGAATTCAGAGGGCAATTCGTAGCTGACCGTGTAGCCCAGACGCGTGTAGAGGGCTTCTGCGCGGGGATTTTCGACGGAAACATCGAGGGCCGTGTGGGTTGCGTTTTGTTTCAGCGCTTCGGCGTGAAGATGCTTGAACAGCAGGGCACCAATACCTTTCCCCTGAAACGCGGGGTGTACGCCCACATTCGCAATGTAGAATACGTCGGGTCCTTTGGGGGGGATGATCGCTTTTTCGATATTCAGACCATAGCGAACCACCTGTAAACCGATCAGGGGTCCGTAAAAGCGGAAAATTCTTCCGATAATAGGCCAGAGAAAACGTTCTGCCGTGGTGCCTGTATATCCCGCTGCCGTTCCGACGACATCACCGTCCACCTCCGCGACCCAGTGATAGCGATAGGAAAGCTCGGTGTGTTCGCGGATAAAGGCATCGGCAATGAAGGCGTGGGCCTCGTCTGGACAACGTCGTGCGAAGACATAGCGAAAGGCATCGGGGCCGGAGCTGAAAATGCGGGGCGTGGCAGCATCCACATCTTCAGGGCGTGCAGGTCGAATGAGGGGCGTGGGACCAGCCATTTCAGGAGGCCGTCATCTTCAGGCTGAAGAGGTGGGGTA
>JAUIMA010000606.1 GCA_030432675.1 Candidatus Hydrogenedentota bacterium
ACAACCTCGCAAACACAGGCCCAATGGATCGGTCGCCAACAAACACCCTACTTCCCGACCCACTGCGGCAGAACGTCCCTTGGACGCAGCCGATGGTGTCGCCGCCACTCACCGCACGGGAATGGCGCTTCTGGTCGGTGGCAGGGCCACAGCCGAGGTTCATAACGGCTTGCTTCGACCATTCTTCGCGGTCGTCGTACGACTTGGAGGCCACCTTGGTGAGCTTGTCGCCGTAGTGGTAATACTAATCGGCGGTGTAGGTGCCAACGTTTTCCTCGTCACACGGCCAAACGGGTCGTAGGTGTAGGTGCGGGCCAACTTTTATTCGTAATCTGACCCTCAGTTGTCCCCAAAAACAAAAAACCTCTTGGACGAATCCAAGAGGTTTCTTAAAGCTTTCCCCATTCCGCAGACCATAGAAACCGGTGGCGGAAGGTGTATATTTACTGGGGCTGGAACGGGGAATCGAACCCCGGACCTCTTCATTACGAGTGAAGCGCTCTACCGACTGAGCTATTCCAGCGCAAAGAGGTAAAATAATGGTGCCAGGAGGCAGAATCGAACTGCCGACACGCGGATTTTCAATCCGCTGCTCTACCAACTGAGCTATCCCGGCACCGGGACGCGTAGTTTATTAAAGTATCGGCAGTGATGTCAAGTTGGAATCGTTATTTTTTGTCCAACGCCGTAAAATTTTCGACCAACCAGTGGCGTAGAAAACGCACGCCGCTTTCCACGTGGGCCTCGTGTCCCACGTCTTGGAGATCGAGTTCGGCGCGTTCGGGGATTCCGAGCTTTTCGTAGTGGGTCCGGGCGATGGCGAACTCTTCTTCCACCATAGGCCACCACGCGATACCATCCTTCTTTCCGGTCTGTATGAGGAGGGGTCTGGGACAGATAAGGCTGACCACGTCGTGGTCAGTAAATTCGGTGAGCCAACCGCGAAAGAAGGCGTGTTCTTCGGTGGTATCGAGGAAGCAGGAGTAGCGCTTGTCGGTGTGCACCATTTTGTTGCGGCGGTGGTTAAACCAGCCGGCGACTACGCTGGCCTTGATGCGAGGTTCGAGGGGCGTCCAAAACATGGTGGCCAAGCCGCCAAGGGAGAGGCCCCACATGCCCACGCGGTCGGCGTCGATGCGGGGGTCCTGGAGCACTTCGTCGAGGAGGCGCTGCACGCGGGTGAACTCGATGCCGGGCAGGGTGGTGTCGGCGAGGCGACAGAGCCGTTCGATACGGTTGCGCCGGGGCATGCTGCGGAGGTTCATGGGTGCCAGGACGGCGAAGCCGGCTTTCACCAACTCGCTGCCGTAGGCGTGGTAGTTGCCGCTCTTGTCGTTGAGGCCAAAGATGAGCTCGGGGTAGCTGCCGATGCCGTGCTGGGCGATGACAAGGGGGAAGGGACCTTCGCCGGTGGTGGGCACTACGAGGAGGGCTTCGGCGTAGAGTCCGCCGAGGGGCACGCGCAGCCATTGGGCCCCCAGTTCAGCGAGGGGTTCGTAGGGGGTGGATTCCAAGGGGCCGGTAGTCTTGAGCGCCAGGGGACTGAGGAGCTCCCGCCACCGCTCCCGGTTGGGTGCGACACTTTCAAGGAAGGCCGCCTCGCTGGTGTAGTCCCGGCTCCAGGCAGCGTCGGCGCGGGCGTCATAGCCTTCCACGAGCAGTTCGCTGAGATACTCCTCCAATTGGAGGGCATAGGCATCGGTCCGTTGCTCTTCCGCCTGGGTGAGGGCATCGTCAGCAAGGGCCGTCTCGACCAGGCCAAGGGTGATCAGACCGAGGGAAACAAGAAAATGGCGTATGGGCATTGGGAAACTCCGCGGGAAGTTGTAACAAAGGAAATTGGCGGTGCGCTTTTCAAGCGCGGACTGCCATGATAGCCCTGGCACCGCGGAGGCCTCAAGCCCTTGTGTGCCGAAAAAAACGCCCCGAAGGAAAGCCTTCGGGGCATCGAATGAGCGTTTTCTATGGGCGCGCCGCGTTACACGATGTTTCCGGCGCGGGGTTGGAGCAGGTTAAGGAGATCCACGTTACCGTGAATATCTCCCACCAAGGCGGTGACTACACCATCGGAAACGCGACTGGCTTGCACGGTGCCACACTTTATGGCCTTTTCGATCATGCGGGCACCACCGGTGCCTTCTTTGGCGATGAATAGTTTAATAGGCTTACCACAGCAGGTAAGCCGCACTTCGATCAGCTCACCTTTGGGACATTTGCCCATGCAGGCACCCACTAGTTTAATCGGGTGGTGGGTCTTCAACTCCGGTGAATCGAGCCCGACCATGCGCAATTGCAGGTTGTGGTCATCGAGAAATCGCTGGGTGGCTTCCCGGGTACCCGGCACTTCAATCTGACTGGCAAACTCGGTAAGCGTATCCTCTGAAATCTCCAACCCACTGAGCTCTGCGGGCTCTGCGCTCATATCCTGATAGACCACAAAACTGGTGGTAATAACGGTCGCAATCGAGGCGGCCGCCACAACCCAGCGCTGCCAACCGGTGATGTGATCCCGTTGCTGGGGCTCCTGGTTGGTCATCTTGAGGGCCAGGGAATTCCACAGCGCCTTAGGGCAACACTCCTGGCCCGCGAGTCGGTCACAGATTTCTGATTCCAGACGCACTTCTTCGGCCATTCGCTTTTTATCTTCGGGGGAGAGGGAGCGCTCAAACTCCAGGGACTCCGACGCGCTCATCTGGCCATCCATATAGGCCATCCATCGCTTTCCACGTTCGTCCATCGTCATGATGCGTTACCGCCACTTACGTTGACCCGACCTTCATCGTCGCGGCCCTGCTTCGGAATAATCCGAGGCATGGTTCTCACAATGCCCTGCTGCTGGGCGTAATCCAATAATTCTTTGCGCATCTTCGCACGCCCCCGGGAGAGGTGGGTCATCACCGTCCCGACGGGTATATCCATGATCTCCGCGATCTCCTTGTAGGAGAATTTCTCCACGCCGCGAAGCATCAGGCATTTTCGCTGAGAAGTGGAGAGGTTGGCCATGGCGCGGTGAACTTCTTCACCACATTCCTCCAACACCTCATCGGGGCGATGGAGGACGTCATAGTAACTTCGGTCCTCCGGCAAATCGAGGAAGGCCGACTCGGGCACATCATCGATGGGGGCCGGTGTTCGCCCGGTATGCCGATTGGCCACATAGCACTTGTTGGTGATGATGCGATACATCCACGCCCGGAAATTCGTTCCCGGCGTGAATTTATGCTGGTTTTCCCAAGCGGCCAAAACCGCCGAAGAAAAGACATCATCGGCCATGCCTGAGTCCCATAGGGTGCGCAGGGTGTACCGGTAGAACTCATCCCGGTACCGTTCGACTTGTTCCATAAAATCGTCCATAGTACTGAGTATATTCCACCTTTCGGCATTATGGTGTCAATTTCGGCACAAAATTGGCTCCCCGCCACCGAATCAATGAAAGCACTGGTTTGGACTCCCCTTCCGAGGCCAGGCCGCCGATTCACCGGGTCCAGCCCTTCATTTCTTACATTTTGGGGTAGACATTAGCGCCATTTCGGTATAACCTCAAGGTATGGCACAAATTGGATTCCATATTGCGGACCCGGCAATCCGCATGACCCTGAAGGTGATGTTGGAAGCCGAGGGT
>JAUIMA010000039.1 GCA_030432675.1 Candidatus Hydrogenedentota bacterium
TCCACTCGGAAAATTTCTTTCGCGGGATTGGCCTGACCCACGTGGTGAGCGCGGATGATCCCCTCCATGGCTTTACCAGTCCCTTAAGTGTGTTGGTGCCTCTGATCGGCGACCTGTTCCACATTGGTTTTGGCGTCGAGTTCTTGAAGCTGGTCTCCATCCCCGCCTCGGCCCTGTCGATCATGTACTTGTTGGCCTTAGGTTTGCACCCCAAAATCCGACTTGCGACGCCCTTACTCCTCGTGGGAATGGGGTATCTTGCCGTCGAGCATCATCAGATCCTATGGGGTATGGCCGGCATGGAAACCCAGCTGGTGGTCCTCGCGCTGCTCATGTCTCTCTATTACACCGTGAGCCTCCAAGCGATTCCTCTGGGTATTTCGTTGGGAATCTGCATGCTGGCCCGGCCCGACTTTGCCTTCTGGACCGTGATTGCCGGGGTCTACGTGTTGTGTAACCGTCCGAGGCAATTTCTGCGGGTGGTGGCATGTGCCCTGGCGGTCTATCTGCCCTGGATTGCCTTTACCATTTATTATTACGGCTCGCCCATACCGCACACCATTCTTGCCAAGGGCGTGGGCTTCAGCTTGCCATGGCTTCAGGATGAAAACCTCGGTTTCTTCTCCGTCAAGCGCCATACGTGGATGACCCTTTCTGAACAGCTGTTCATCTATCTGGGGCCGGTCTTCGGGGGGCACGGTGCAGGCATCCACAAGTTCTTTACCAACGGCCCCGAGAGCCCCATCGCCAACCTCATGTTTGCCTTCTCCGCATTGGGAACGGTAGTGATCGTGATACGCCGCCAATGGGCGCTTTGGCCTTTGGCCGCCTTCGTGGTGGTCTATAGTGTCTACTATGTCTATCTGGTACCGATTATTTACGGCTGGTACAAGGTGCCCTTTGCAGCCGCCCTATTGGTCCTTGCCCTCTGGGGGGTGCAGCAAGTGAGCACCCTCATTCCCAAGCCGGTGTTGCGCACTCGCTTTCTTGCGGTGGCCGGAGCGGTCTACCTGGGACTCTTCATCGTGGTCTTGCCCCGGTGCTTCTATGGGGAGCGGATGATTCAACAGCACATCGAGAACGATATTCGTCGTGCCGCCGGAGAGTATCTGAATGCCCATATGACCGAAGACGAGGTCGTAGGTGCGGAAGCCTTGGGCTACCTGGCCTACTACTCCCAGCGAAAGGTCTATGACTGGCCCGGACTGGCGAGCCGGGAGGTGGTCGCCTGGAGCAGCGAGCAACCTCTTGCCCGTCGTTCCCTCGAGAAGATGTGTAAAGATTTACGGCCCGACTACCTTTTCCTGCGTGACCTGGAGGTCCTCTATCATTTCGAGTCGACCGACTGGCTGCGGGAGGGCTATGAGGTGGTGAAGATTCTCGCCGTGGACCCGGCGATTAAGCCCGAGATTCCCTGGATAGAACGCAGTGTCGATCCCATATTCCGAATTTATAAGAAGATTCATCCTGAAGTGGGTCCCTCGCCTACGGCCCTGGCTTTTCCGGAACGCCCCCCGGAAAGGGCGAAACCCATGACAAACGAAGAGAGCTGAACGAATCATGATTGACTACACCATTGGCATACTCCGAAACCGCCTGAAGCTGGAAGAGGTCGACCAGGAGGAAAACCGTTTTCTCGTGAAGGCGGCCCTGATCATCGCCGCCGTCGGCATGCTCCTTCGCATCGTTTTCTGGATCTATACCCAGCGCTATTGGGAAGACGCGTTGATTACCTGTCTTCACTCCGAGAACATGGCGCGGGGTCTCGGCCTGACCCACGTGCGCCCCGGTGAGCCGCCCCTACATGGGTTTACCAGTCCCTTGAGCGTGTTGGTGCCCCTCATCGGGGATCTCATCAAAGTGGGCTTTGGCGTGGAGTTCCTGAAGCTGGTCTCCATCCCGGCGAGCGCCCTGACGGTCTTTTATATGCTCGGAATCTGTATTCACAAGCAGGTGAAGCTCTCCGCGCCCCTCGCCATCATCGCCATGGGCTTTGTGGCCGTGGAACACCACCAGATGCTTTGGGGCATGGCGGGTATGGAGACCCAACTGGCCGTTCTTATCCTGGTCATGTCGGTCTACTACACCATGACCCTCAACGTGGTACCCCTGGGGATATCGTTGGGCCTCTGCATGTTAGCCCGACCGGATTATGCCTTTTGGACCATCATCGTGGGCATCTACGTGTTGGTGCGTCAACCCAAATCGTTTATAAAAGTCGCAGGCGTTGCCTTGGCGGTCTACCTGCCGTGGATTATCTTTACCACCGCCTATTATGGCTCGCCCTTGCCCAACACCATTATGGCCAAGGGGCTGGGTTACACCAAGTGGTGGGAGAAGGTCGAGGTGGTCGACTTTTTCGCCATCAAGCGACACACCTGGCTGATCTTGTCCGAACAACTCCACGTCCATCTGGGGCCCATGTTTGCGGGGCACGGTGCCAGTCTGCATCTCTTCTTTACCAACGGTCCGGAAAGCCCCATCGCGAATCTCATGTTCTTCTTTGCGGTGGTGGGCACCCTCGTGATTGCGTTTAAGCGGCAGTGGGTGCTTTGGCCCTTGGTGGCCGTCGTGGTGGTCTATAGCGTTTACTACATTTACCTCGTGCCGGTGATTTTCGGCTGGTACAAGATGCCCTATATCGCCACCCTCCTGATCCTGTGCCTCCGCGGTATCCAGTCCATTACTTCCTGGATTCGGAGCCAGTCCTGGCGCACCCGTCTGGAGTCGGGCTATGCCGTGGTGTACCTGGGACTCTTCATCAGCGTATTGCCCATCAGCTTCTACACCGAGCGCATGATTCAGCACTACATCGAGAATGACGTGCGAAAGGAAGCGGGACTCTATATCAAGGAACACATCCAGCCCGATGAAGCGGTGGGCTGTGAACCGCTGGGCTACATGGGCTATTACTCCGGCGCCAATATCTACGACTGGCCCGGTCTCGCCAGCCGGACCGTGGTGGCCTGGAGTGAACAACAGCCACCCGAACGCCGCTCGCTGGAGAACATGTGTAAGGACCTCCAGCCCGAGTACCTGTTTTTTCGTGACATGGAAGTGCTCTATCACTTTAAGTCGAACGACTGGATCAAAGAGAACTACCACGTGGTCAAGGTTTTTCAGGTGGACCCCGACAAGGCCGATAAGATTCCCTGGCTCGACCGGAATGTGGACACGGTGTTCCGCATTTACAAGAAGAACAGCCCGGACGACGAACTGCCCTACGATGCCGATCTCTTTCCTACGAAACCGGGGGAGCCAGTGACGGATCTGCCGGCGACCTGGTCCCATAGTACCTGAGGCCCAACAGCGCCCCGGGAATGA
Source organism: Candidatus Hydrogenedentota bacterium (assembly GCA_030432675.1). Lineage (GTDB taxonomy): Bacteria > Hydrogenedentota > Hydrogenedentia > Hydrogenedentales > JAEUWI01 > JAEUWI01. The sequence goes on from JAUIMA010000039.1 coordinate 3,325, forward strand.
ATATGAGGACCTGGGGCACGAGGAAAAGGCGGGTCTCTGGCGCGTGGGCCAGGGCGAAGTGGACAGGGAACCATACAGGGACCACGGCCCAGAAAAAGCGCCGCAGGGTGACGGGCCAGGCCTTCCAGGAGACGAGGGCCATGAGGGGTAGGAGGCCCAGCGTGGCAAAGAGGAAGACCCACGTGCGCCACCAGGTCAGGTTGAAGGTCAGCAGGGGCAAGATGGGTTCTTTGCCCGCCGTGGGTACAATGTAGGGCCGCATGCCGTAGACGAGGCGCAGCCCGCCCACGGTGGCCAGCCAGAGCAGAAGACAGCTCGCGACGATCCAAAGGATTTTCTTTGGCGGCAGCTTGAACCCAGGCTTGAGCACCACATGGCTGAAGAGCAGCATCATGGGGATGCAGCCGCTGGTCTCCCGGTTAAAGGGTGCAATGACCATGAGGGGGAGGAGCCACAGGGGACGCTCGTAGAGAATGAGTAACCCGGCAGCCAGGAAGATGCTCATATCCGTATAGGTATTGAAGGTCATGTCCGTGTCGTAAAGCCCATGACACATGCCCCACGTCAGGAGCCCGATTCCCAGGAGCCCTTCGAGGGTATGGAGTCCCAGCTTTCGGTAGTACCAGACGGCCAGGTTGAGGGACACCATGCTTTGAACGAAACGGAAGAAGATGAAGGCCATGCCAATGGGCCGTTCGATGCCCACCACTTCAAAGAGGCGCACCAGCCCGTAAACCATCCCCTCGGTGAAGAGCCGGTATTGCCATGGCGTCCCACTCTCACCGTTGATGACGCGCAACGTCCGCTCCCATTGCACCGTCTCATACCACTCCAGCCCCATGAAGGTAATCTGGTAGTGGACGAAATACACGCTGAGGAAGAGGGTGCTGCCCAGCACAAGCAATATCTGGCGGGAGACGTTATGCATGGGGGTGCCCCGCTTTCTGCACCGTGCGGACAATCGGTGACGTTTTGCCATCCATGATTACGACAAGGGTGCCACCCTTACGCGGGGGAGCGAAGCGGAGGAGCTTACGGGTGCGGGGCCGCCACGGTAGAGAAACGGAATGGATGCCTGCAAGGGTCGCCTGAACGTCAGGCCGAAAACCGGCTTTAGGGGTACTTGAAAAAATATCGACTCCGCCGATAAGGCCTCTCGCGAATCGGATACACGTACTCACGGAGCGACCTCTCTTCCATCACGGGAGTCTGGCAACGCGGACAGTCCACATAGCATCCCCGGCACAAACACCAACACCATGGGCAACAACAGCACACGGGATTGGTCCAGCGGCGCGCAGAGGAGGTGCCCCAGGAACCAGACAGGCACCACGGCCCAGCATAAAGGCCGGAGCAGAGGATGCCATTGGCGCCAGGTGACCAGAGCGAGAAGGGGCACAAGGCCCAACGTCCCCGCGACATGGCCCCAGGCGGCGTCACTCCCCAGGTTGTAGCGCAGCATGGATAGGCCCGGCGTGGCCCCCGTAGGGTGAATCTCCCAATCGCGTGGCCCGAAGTAAAGATGCAAGGCAAGTTGTACCACGCCAAACAGGACCAGGGAGGCCGCGGCAATACGAAGCAATTCTTTGGAGCGCGGGGCGATTCCACAGAGTGCATAGGCCCCAGCCATCAGGGGTAAGAGTAGGGCGGTCTCGCGGTTCAACGCCGCCAACACGGTGATGGGAATGAGGGCGTAATAGCGTTGATGAAGGAGGGCCAAGGCGGCGAACAGGTAGAAGATGATGTCCGTCGATGCGTCGAAGGCAAGGGTGGACCCGTAGTTGCTCTGGGTCATGCCCCATGCCAGGGCACTCAGGCCGATGACGATAGGGTAGCGGCGTAGTCCGAGTGCGCGGTAGAAGCAGTAGGCGAGGGCGAAGAGGGTGATGTTCTGGAGCAAGCGGATGGCGACGAAAGTCAGCCCCACAGGACGGGGGAGTCCCACCGTTTCGGCGACCCGGCACGCGGCCACGACGACCTGATCCGTCAGCACACGATACTGGTCCGGTGCCGGGGCTGTTCCTGCCACGACCGCGTCCAGCATGGGTTTATAGTTCGCTTCCTGCCAGCCCAGTCCCTCGGTCTTTATCTGGCTGAAGCCCGTGATAAGGGAGAGCAAGAGCAGGGCGACAACAATCGCACTACCCTGGGCCATCGGGTGCTTTCGAATCCGTTCGAACACGTGGGAGTCTCTCATCTGCAAGTTGGGCCTATCCTAGCACGGGCAGGGGGAGGGGATCCCCCCCAGGGACGTTCTGCCGCAGGGGTGAGTCTGAGTCTAACCGCCATAATCAAAGTGTCCAATTCCACAGAGCTAGCCGGACGCCCGAATGGGGTTATCCCCTATGGCCCACGCCAATAGTGCTCCATGCACACGAAAGCTCGTGTGACTCGCCATCGCGTGGCACAAGAAATACCGTTGTGGCGAGGCAGTTGTGAGGACAAGGGGGGAGACTGGCCGCTCTTGTCAGATGACTGCCGGAATTCCGGAATTCTCCGAGGGTGCCACCCTTACGCGGCGGAGCGCAGCGGGGGAGCTTACGGGTGCAGGGTGCAGATGGCGTCCGGCTGTCGTCCCTTTCCGACGGGGACAGGAACGCGCCTTGGTGTGGGCGGGTTTACCGTGGCGTGGACGTGATGGCACCGTCATCGTGTGGGTAATTTGACGGGCCCCGTGCGCGATACCGTCCCTGCTCAGGGTAAAAACCGCGCTTTTTCTTCTGGTGTGGCCACGCGGCAGGTTTCCCGCTGTCCAAAGACCCGATACCGATTACGGGCGACAAGGCGGTAGACGGGTTCGCGCAGAAATCGCGGCACGATTCGCGCGAGGCTTAGAAACCACCAGATGCCGCCGAGTCGTTGGCAGACCGCCAGGGCGGCGTCGGAGCGGAGTTGGGCACCGCCTTCATCGTAATAGACGAAAGACCAGGTGCGGGCGTCGTCTCCCAGGGGGGGGAGGAGATCCCGCGCCGTTTCGCCCTGGAGCGAGGCAAAGCGGAACTGCTCGTCACGGTCGAGGCGGAGGAGCAGATCGACCACGCCATTGCATAGATTGCAGACCCCATCAAAAAAGATGATGGGATGGGCTTCCGTGGTCTCATCGGTCATGGGCATATTTCCCGGGAGGGTAGTCGCCCAACAGGACCTGTATAGCACTCATCTTCATGGCCTTGACTCTACCAGAGCCCGGCCTCTGCTACAATAAAGCCGTACGTAGTAAAGGAATAAGACCATGCCCAAATATGGCGTTACGCCCCAGAAAGAAGCCGAACTCCTCCGCCGCATGGAGGCCTGTGCGCTTCGCGAGGAAGATCTGGAGGAGTCCTTTATCCGGGGCAGTGGCTCGGGGGGACAAAAGATTAATAAGACGGCGTCCTGTGTGCAGTTGCTCCATCGCCCTTCCGGGCTGGAAGTTAAGGTGCAGGAGGCGCGCTCCCAGGCGCTCAATCGATTCTTCGCCCGACGTCGTCTTTGTGAGCTGGTCGAGGAAAAGACGCTGGGGAAGAAAAGCCCCGAGGCGCTTCGTCAGGAGAAAATACGGAAGCAGAAGAAGCGGCGGAAGCGGCGGACCCAGGCCGAGAAGCCAACAGAATAGTCGAAGCGCCGGGAGGAGGGTTTTCCTGTGGGGCACAGGCGGCTGCGGTGGGCTAGAAGGAAGGTGCGTAGCCCATCACCCAGGCCACGATCAGCAAAAGCGTGGCGGCCAGGTCGCGGCGGTTGAGGGATTTTTCGTGACGACGCGTTCGGGCGTAGTCGAGGATGAGTCCCGTGGGGCACCCATACTTGCAGTAGGCCTGGGGGATGAAGGCCGAGGCAGCGAGTCCCGCCACCGCGATGAGCAGGGTGGCCAGCCCGCCGACACCGAAGATCCAGGCATCGAAGGGTTCAAGATCCGACAGGCTGACCGGTACGTCGAGCAAGAGCACGGCAAGGCCGACAGCGACGCAGATAAACGGCACGGCGCCCAACACACGGTGGACTCGACCCCGCACGCGGATGCGCCCGGGAACCCAACGAAAGAGCAGGGATTGGGCCGCACCGTGGGGGCAGAGCTGTTGGCAGTAGACAGGCTTTCCCGTGGCCCAGGGCAGGGCGAAGGCGAGTCCGACCAGGGCGACGAGGCCCGGGGCGCTTCGCCAAGGAATGGCCCCCGTGCTCCAGCCGCCCAGTACGGCGAGGGACACCATATCGCCGACCCAGAGGCCGAGGATGAGCACCAGGTAGGCGTGGAGGGCGAAGCGCAGGTAGCGGTTGGCGCGAAAGCGGGTGAAGGCCACCACGCAGGCGAAAAGGATGGCCGCCACGGTGGCTCCATCGCGCAGTCGGAAGGTGACGGGCTGCCGCGTTTGCTTTGGCGGATCCGGCGGGGCGGCGAGGAGCTTGGCGCGGCGGACGACGCCCTCCATCACGGCGCCGCTGGTCATGGTGGCCCCGGAGACCCCATCTCCCCAGGCGCGGCTCCCCACGACCTCGGCCAACTCGGCCACGGTCTTGCCTGCGTGACGCTCGGTAAAGTAGTCATCCTCGCGGACATAGTCGGCGTATCGTTGGCTTTCAAAGGTTGCGCCCATAGTGATACCCACCACCGTTTTCTCGGGCGAAAAGCCAATCAGTGCGTCGGAGGGGCCCTGATAACCCATGATGGCATCCGCGTGGGGCGCTGTCCGCACGACCGTGCCCAGCACGGTGTCCCCTTCATCCCGAACGGCCTGATAGGGGTCATCGTCGTTGCGTTCGTCGATGGTCGTAGCGTCTGGGAAAAGGCGCTGCACATCCCGCAGGGCCACGGGCTCAGGAAATTTGAGGGAAGGCGTGTCACCCCCCAGGCGAAGGGAAACGGATTGAATGATGGCCAGGCTGGTCAGGGTCGCCCCCGAGACAGCGTCGATGGACTTCGGATCGTTTTCGCCCCCAAAGTGCCACCCGGCGAAGGCCTCGAAAAACGCCGGCGCTTTGTGAACGGCCTCCAGGTGCTCCTCCGTGTCGCCACTCCACAACAGGGTCGTGGTTGTGACGGTACCGTCTTCGTCGAGACCGATGAGCACATCAGAAGGCCCCGCATAGCCAATGATAGCTTTGCTCGCCGGAAGGGTCTTGACCGCATAGCCCAACACCGCGCCGTCTTCGCTTTCGACCGCGGTGACGTCCTTGCCGGCCCGGAGTGAAAAGGCCGTCGGGAAGAGGGGTAGCACATCGCCCAGCCCCAGCTCACTCTGAAGGGGCACCCCCCCACCGTTGTGAAAACGGAGGACGAGCACAAAGGCCACCAGGAGTCCGGCGCGAAAAAGGCGCACGCCCCCGTGGCGTGCGCCGTGTATCGAGGGTTGGGAAGCGGTCATGCCCTACCCGTTATTCTTTCACGCGGATAATCTGTATGGCATCAGTATGGACCGCGCCCGCGACACCCGTGGTGTCGATGGACACGATGGGCTGCTTACCCGCTTCAAAGGAGAAGACACCCAGGCGCTGAAAGCCCAGCTCACCCGTAGGGGCTTCCTGCATGTTCACCGTCACCGGCACATCGCCTTCGGCACTGTGGACAATGAGCTGGGCTGCTGCAGCCCGGTTTTCGTGGGGCTGGTGGGCGTGGCGCACTTCATAACGTCCGGCGGCTTCGAGGGTGGCCGAATAGACCGCCTTGGCACTGCCGCTGTTGTAGACATAACCATAGGCCACGAAGCCGGGGAGGCCCGTGCTGTCATTCCACTTGCCCGTTTTCTCGGCGGCCATATCATCGACCACGATACCCGAAAGACTCGCCGGGTCGATGCCGGGCATGGGCCCGAGAGAAGATGCCGCCACCATGGCATCTTCGGGGATGATGATGTCGTCGTCCAGCGTGTCGCGATAGGCCTTTCCGGGCAGTTCCAGCATATCCAGCAGTTGGGGCAGGTGCTTTTCATAGACGCCCCGGGGCAGGGTGTCTTGTTCGATGCAAATGGCAGCCGCCTTACCCACGACTTCGCCGACCATGCCGAGGGTCTGCATGACGCGCACCGTGCCCAGCGCTTCGTGGGTCACGCTGATATCACGGCCCGCCATGAAGAGGTTGTTGATATTGCGTGAATAAAAACAGCGGTAGGGGACTGGGTAACCATAGAGCCGATCGACACGGCGGTCATGCACGGCGTAGGAAATGAAGGGATTATCGGGAAACTTCTCCGCAAACTGCTCTTTGGGATAGTGGAGATCGATGGACCAGGTGCTCGGTACGCAGCCATCGGGGAAATCGCGCTTCGCCACGATGTCGTCTTCGGTGAGCACCACATCCCCCATAAGTCGCCGGGATTCGCGAGGGCCCCCCACATAGGCGATCCACTCGAGATAGGCATTGGGGTGTTCCTCGGCACCGTCCCGGTTTTTCATGGCGTTGAACGCACCATAGGCCGCGCGGAGATTCCAGTCACGGATGCCCTCGGCATCGGAAAGGGGGTTCTTGTCATAACCACTTTCCCAAAACCACTGTGCATGATTGTCGCGCGGGTAGGGGAAGTCCTTCATGTTCATGTCGAGGGCCCAGGGTGTCGTGGGGAAGGGGACCGGTTCTTCGGCCTCGGCCCACCGCCACATATTGCTCATACCCATGCGGCCTTTGGCGGTCATCTCCCAATCGGCTCCGGCGAGGGCACCGATGGTGCCATGCCCTGTGGAATCCACAAAAAGGGGGGCGCGGAATACCGTTCGTGCTGAGGTCTTGGTATTGAATGCCCAGACCCCGGCAATCTGATCGTTGGCCACTTCCACCTCATAGGCGTGGTGATTAAGGAAGAGATCGATATTCTTTTCCGCCCGGATGATGGCTTCTTTTTGGTCATCACCAAACTCTTCCGCACGGCCCGGTGACTTGGTGGCACGGTCGCGGAATTCCGCGATAATCTCGCCCACCCGGGGGAACTTGCCCCGGCGGATGTTGCCCATGGCCCACACCCTAACCTCCGACGAGCCGTTGCCGCCGAGAACGCTCCGATTTTGGATCAGGGCCACCTTGATGCCCATGCGCGCCGCCGAAAGGGCGCTGCCCATGCCCGCGTAGCCCCCACCCACAACTACCAGGTCATAGCCATCGCGAATGGCCGGCTCCGGCAGGCCCAATTGTTCCCGACGCCAATCGCCCAGGATGTCCGACGTGTTCGGCGGCACATCCTCCTTATCCTGGGTAAAATAGAGGGCGTCTACCCGACCATCAAAGCCTGTGGCATCCTGAATCGACAGGGCCGCCACCGTCTCGGGCACCGCCACCGTGCCGCCATACTCCCAATGCCATTCCGCCCCTTCATCGCCAAAGACCTCCTCCAGCACCGTGTCACCCACCGCCACACGAAAGGCACCCGGCGCGCCTTCCGCACCCCAACGGGCCACCCAATCCTTCGTGCGCACGTAAACATGATACTCACCCGCCGCCGGGAAGGTCACCACACCCGACGCATGGGCCACCGGCGCGCCCAAGCCATGGGCCAGCAGATAGGGCGAACCCATCTCATGGATAAACTGGGTGTCCAGTTTCCAGCCCCCATGATCGGAAAGACTCTCGGCCTCCACCAGGAGCGAAGCCGCGTACGACGTGGTTGAAACAGCCATCACGGCCACCAGACACAGGGCCCAACGTATCACAGGGTTAACGGTACCCGACGCAAAAACAGGGGGATTCATAGGTTCTCCTTAAACACCGCGCATGCGCGCGCCCGACATACCCCGACACCGCACCGTGCCGGGGTACCCAGTGTAGGGGAAAGGGGGAAGGGATTTCGAGTCGGGGAGTTGCACCTTTTCGGAAAGGGAAACAGGGCGGTGTAGGCAAGGTGAGATAGACATCCCGTCGGTCAGGAGTACGAAATCGACTTGGTATGGGACACCCCCGATCCTGCTTCGCCGCTTTTCCTTGGTTGTCGTGCCTCTCGGTACTTGGGGTCGCCTTGCGCAGACAGGTGTCCGCGCGCCGCCATGTCGGCATTGAAACTTCACCTCCTGATCGTGAATAGTGAGTCCTTCACGAAAACCTTGTAGCCGCCGTCGGGCGGTTGGACGTCAGTCAGGAGAAAGCGCGTTATGGTACCCATGATGATTCTAATGGCCGCGATGGGCGCGTTGCCCGGTGAACCCTTGTTTGCGGCGGTGGGGGCGGAGCATGTGAAGGCTTATTATGAGCCGGGACGTTTCGGGGGGTGGCCGGCGAATTATGGGATGTGGAATTGGGAGGACGAAATCCTGGTGGCCTATAGTAAGGGCTGGGATAAGGATTTGGGGGCAACGGCCCATCATATTGATCGGGAGAAGCCAGAGGAGTTCTGGTTTGCCCGGAGTCTGGATGGGGGGAAGACGTGGTCCCATGAGCACCCGGCGGCAGAGCAGGGTCAAATGATTCCCCGGGGGGTGGCCCTTCATGGTACGGAAACGCCGGGGCTGGCGTTGCCGGAGATTGTGGACCAGACGGAGCCCATGGATTTTTCCCATCCGGATTTCTGTCTGACCTTCCGCATGGATGATTATCATGGGGGCACGTCGCGCTATGAGTATTCCTATGACCGGGGTAAGACGTGGACGGGGCCTTTTGCGTTGCCGAATTTTGGTACGCCGGGTACGGCAGCTCGGACGGATTACATCATCAATGGCAAGCACGACATGTATCTCTTCATCACGGTGGCGAAGGAGAATAAGCGGGAGGGGCGTCCCATGGTGGTGCGGACCAAGGATGGCGGCGTGACCTGGGATTTCGTGTCGTGGATTGGGCCGGAACCGGCGGGCTTTGCCATCATGCCCTCGACGGTGCGCCTTTCGAGCCGGGAATTCTTGACGACCCTTCGTTGTCGTGAGGGGACGTTCCGGTGGATTGAGCAGTGGCGGAGTGTGGATGGTGCGAAGACCTGGACGCAGGAGCCGAACCCGGTGAATTACCTGGGCGAGGGCAATCCGCCCATGTTAAACCAGCTCCCCAATGGCTACCTCTGTTTGACCTATGGCTTCCGGGCCTACCCCTTCAGCATCCGCGCGCGGTTGAGCACGGACTCGGGGGCTACGTGGGGTCCTGAGATTATTCTGCGCAATGACGGCATCGATCGGGATATTGGTTACGTGCGGAGTATCGTCCGCCCCGATGGCAAGGTGGTGACGACCTATTACATCAGCGATCAGAAGACGGGGCCGGAGCGCTACATTGGCGCGACGATCTGGGACCCGATGAACGTGACGGAAATTACGAGTGGCGAGGTAGAGCGCCAGCTCGGTTTTTAGGAATGGCCCCGCCGTGTTGTGATGGGAGCGGAATAATCGGCTCTCATCACACCGGTGGGCGAAAGTCGTGTGCCGGGGGCTTGGCACCGGGGGTGAGGGGTAAAAACATGACGAATTCCCGCACGGTGCGTCCGTCACCGGCGACGTTCTCGGTGTCGCCCGTGTGGAGGAACCCCATCTTCTGGTAGAGGGCGAAGGCCCGTTCGTTTTCTGGCACGGTGGTGAGGATGAGCCCATCCCGCCCTTCAGTTTCTGCCGTGTCGATGAGGTGCTGCATGAGGGGTTCGCCGAGTCCTTCGCCCTGCCAGGCATCGGTAATGCCAATGCCCAGGACCGGGACTGGCTCCTTCATATTCCACAGGAAGGCGTAGCCGATGATCGTATTTTCGTGAAGCAATACGACGGCGTAGTCGGTGCCCTCTTCGGTTCGTCCCAGAACTTTTCTGACGGTTTCGTCGTCGTAGGCATGGGGTAGAAAGCGGGCGCGGGTCTTCTCAGATAGGCCCGCGTTAAAGGCCTGGAGGGCGGGGCCATCGGAACAGGCAATATAGCGAAAGGCGACTTCTTGATTGTCTCGGGTGCGGAGCGGACGTGGTGGCATGGGTTTCCTGAACAGTTACTGCACGACGTTGGATGATTGTTGTTGGATTGATTGTACCTGAAGGGGGGCGGGAAATTCGTCGTGATGGAGTTTGAGAAATTTCGGCACCGCACCGCAATGAAAAACGCCCGACGCATGGGGTGCGCCGGGCGGTGTGTTTCCGGGGACAGGTGGCCTTAGCCGATGCTGTCTACTTTGAGAATGCAGGGGTCGGCCTTACCAATGTGGAGCAACTGCTCGGAGACGGCATCTTCGATATTTTCGACGAAGAGGGTGCGGAGGGGCCGGGCACCGAGGAGCGTGTCAAAGCCATTCTCCACGAGGTAGTCGCAACACTGCTTACTGAGCGTGATGGAGACCTCGGGTTCGCTGGCTTCAGGATTCTTACACACCACGGTGCGCACCCCGTCTTCTGCTTCGCTGACATCAAACCACGTGTTGCACTCCTGGCGGTCCGGCGGCAGGATGATCTTACGCGCCATGGCCACCCGCTCACAGAGATCACGCATGAGCTTGTTGAGGATGTTGGACTGCTCCGCCATTCCCAGGGGGCCAAAGACAAGGGGACGTCCCATGCGGCCGAAGAGTTCGGGGGGCAGACCGGGCACCGCGAGCATGGCCTGTTTGACGATTTCCTCTGCCGACGGCACGTTATCCGGATCGGCTTCACCGGCCGCCACATCCAACAGGCGATTGGCCTCATCCTGTAAGATGGCAAAGGTCTGGGGCGTGAGGTTGGGGGTGGTGGATGCGATTTCCTGGAGGATGGCTTTCACGGCCTGATTCTGGAGCTCCGGCTCGGCTTCCGGGTTGGCGTCGAGCCAGCCGGTAATCCGGTGGCGCAATTCACCCAGTTGGCCGAGGATAGCGGCACCCACATTGGTGGTGATGATGATCACCGTATTCTGGAAATCGATATTCCGGCCCATGGAATCGGTGAGGCGGGCTTCGTCGAAGAGCTGGAGGAAGATGCGCCAGATATTCGGGTGGGCCTTTTCAAACTCATCGAGGAGCACGAGGGAATAGGGCTTGCGACGCACCGCTTCAGTGAGCATGCCGCCTTCTTCCGCGCCCTGATAGCCCCGATCGGAACCAATGAGCCGGTTACGGGCGGTCTCCGTGCCATATTCCGACAGGTCAATGCGGATGAGGGCGTCTTCACTGCCATACCAATCGGCGGCGAGGGCTTTGGCCAGCTCCGTCTTACCCACGCCAGAAGGTCCGGCGAAGAGAAAGACGGCCTGGGGCTGCTTCGGCGGGGTCAGACCGACGAAGGCACGCTTCATGGTCTTGACCACGGCCTTGATGGGCTCGGGCTGTCCAAAGACGCGGCTCGACAGGTTTTTGTTGAGATCGAGGAGCTTGTGCCGCTGATCTTCCGACATGTTTTCAATGGGGATATTGGTGCGTTCTGAAACGGCCTGGGCCACGTGCTTACCATCCACCGGGGGCGTGTAGCCTTCCGGGTGATCGGCGGTGACGTGGTTCAAGGTGACCATGGCACCGGCCTCATCGAGAATGCCCAGTTCACGGGCGGGGGAGCGCACTTCACCGATGTAGCGCCGCGCGAGGGTGTTCACCCGGTTGAGGGCGTCTTCCGTGTAATCTACGGCGTGGTGTTTGCCATAGACCGGGCGGACGCGCTTGAGGATGTCCGCCACTTCGGCCGGGCTTTGTTCTGGCACGATGACCGGGCTGAAGCGCCGTTTCATGGCGCCATCTTTTTCAATGACGCGGAATTCCGCAAAGGTGGTGGCACCGACGCACCAGAGTTCGCCCCGGGCGAGGGCCGGTTTCATGAGGTTGGCCGCATCCATGCCACCGCTTTCGCCTGTTTCGCCCAGCCCGATAAGCTGGTGGATTTCGTCAATGAAGAGGATGACGCTGCCCTTGGCGGCCTGAAGTTCCCGCAGCACGGCGGTGAGGCGCTGTTCGAATTCACCGCGATACTTGGAGCCGGCCATGATAAGGCCCAGGTCGAGACTGATGATCTTCTTGCCTTTGAGGCGCTCGGGTACCCGGTCTTTCACAATGTTGATGGCCAGGCCTTCGATAATCTTGGTCTTACCCACACCCGCTTCCCCGAGGAGGATGGGGTTGTTCGCTTCTTTCTTCAAGAGGATACTGGAGATACGGCGAATCTCATCGGTACGTCCGATCACCTCTTCCAAGCCCCCGGCGGCGGCTTTCTCGGTGAGATCGATACCGTACGTTTTCAGGGCTTCGATAGAGGAGGCCGTGGCGGTCTTGCGACTTACAGCGCCCACCGGAATTTTTCGATCGCCATCGAGGATGGAGCTGGTGAGGCCGAAATCCGACGCGAGGAACGAGTCCATCGCGTGGGTGCGGTAGTCAATAATCCCTGCGAGGAGGTCATCCCACTCGATCTGGTCTTTCTTTTTCGCGGAAACCGTCTCGATGACCCGCTCCAGGTTGTGGCCCGGCTTTTTTGGACGGTTGTCGAGGATGGTGCACAACTGGTTCAACTCATCAGAATACTGCCCCTTGGCAACTTTCTGCTTGGGCAGGTTGCTGATGAACTGGTGATTGAGCGCGACGCGAAATTCACCAAAAGAGCGGCGGTCCTTGCCATCTTCCCCCTCAAAGAGGCGGCGAAGAGAGCTTTTTTCGCGGTCCATGGCATCGACCCAGAGCAGATGCTGGAAATCGATGGGGCCCAATCCGAGGGCGCGGGCTTTATCGAAGCGCTCCTCCCGGGTAAATCTGTCGAAACGGTCTTCATTTACTTCGGGCATGACGCGAAGCTCCCTGTACGGTTCAAAAATTACGGTTCCCATTGGGGTGCTCTGAGCGTGATTCTCAGTTTTTACAGCACCGGTCAATAGACTAAGTAATTGGGCAGGGAAAAGCAACCTGTTTATGCGGAAGCCGCATTGAATCTGGCGGCGACATGAACGGGGGGCCGTATTGTGGGTCAGCGACCCAGCGCGGCGTTCATCTCCACGATCATACGGGCCAGGTCGCGCCGCTTCTGGAGGAGTACTTCCGGGTCCCGGGTGAATTCGACAAGGCTGGGGATGACTTCGCCGAGATTGTAGACCTTGGCGGCCCGCTCCAGGAGCGCTTCGTGCCCGGGTGTTTCGAGGAGTTTCCGGCGGCGGTCGTTGAAGATGGCCAGGTAGTCATAGTCTTCGATGCCGTCCCGGATGTTTTCCCAGCGGATAGAGTTGACTGGCCCGTTTTTGTCCGTATAGAGGAGGAGACCGTCCCCATTTACGGGGGTCACGTCGAGCAGTTTTTGCCAGGGATTGTTTCCGTTGGGGGGCGTGTTGACGCCCCAGTAGTACATGCCCCGAACACCCAGGGCCCAGGTTTGCCAAAAGAGGATGCGGTGTTCGATGGCTTCGAAGTCGAGGAAGAAGTTGCCATAGGGCCGGGGTGGGGTCTGATCCACATACCACCAGACTTCCTTCCCGGAATGGATACGCTCCATAATTTGGGCATTGTTAGCCGTGTCAAAAATGGGGGCATGGACCGCCCATCGGTCCAGGCCGTCTGGGAGAAAGGGGTCGAGTCCGTAGGTGGTGACCATGATGGGGATATCCGGCGCGGCATCTTTCCACTGTTGCATGCCTTCCATCAGGCGGGGCCACGCGGGGCGGGCGGGCTCATTGGATACGTGGGAAAAGACGCGATCCTGGAGTTGGTGTTTCAAGACAAAGGCGTTCGCCTCGGCCAGGTTTTTGGGATAGGCCACCAGCGAGGGGGGCACGTTAATGGTAGTGACACCGGCCGGGTCCGCCTTGTCGAGGTCGCTCTTAAAGTTTTCCAGTGCCCGCGCATAGTTGGCCTGCTCTGCGGGGAAATTGAGCGCACCACGCAACGTGACGCGGTGGGCGGCGGCGTTCTTCATAAACCGCGCCGTGAGGGCGCTGTCGCTCAAGGTGCCGCCGGTCTGTTGGTGTTGCTTGCGGGCTTCGTCCAGTTCGAAGACAAAGTCCGTCTTCAGCATGGGGCGCTGGGGCAGTTTGAAGTTAAAGACTTCGACCTCCAGAAAGACTTCAACCGGGGGCAGGCCCACGCCCTGTATTTCTACCAGGCCGCTGTAGGTGCCGGGCTTGGTGCCGTTCGCGACATCCACCGTAAACCAGACGGGTGCGGTTTGCCCGCCGGTTACATCGAAAGGCCGGAGGGGCAGGAGGGCATCGGGCCAGGAACCCGTGGGCCCTTCAAAGTGACTGGATATGGCGACGCGATGAAAGTGCTGGGTGTAGATTTGAATCGCATCTGCCGGGATACGTCCGCCGCCCGGTGCCCGGAGTTCGTTGGCGACCACGTGCACATCGCGCAAGGTTTTGCCTTTCGGAGGGCGAATAGCAATCTGGAAGGACTCGGATTCGCCTTGGGCGGCCGCGATAGAAATCGTGGGGTTTATCCGATCCGAGGGACTCAGCTGATCCTGGGGAAGAATTTTACGCAGGGAGGTCTCCGCCCAGAGCGCCGTTTCACCACTGCTGAGACGGGGGCGCGTGACGGTGCGGGGTTGCTGGTCGAGGGCGTGGGGGGCATCGGTCCAGGCGGGGAAGGTCTTCTTGCTGGGGTTGCCTACGATGAATTGGGTATCAATGCCGCCATGGGGAGAGCTGGTTTCGGTGCCGAGGTTCACCACCTTTCCGCGTTGGGTAATCTGCGCAAGAATCTCATAGGCTCCCGGTCTGGGCGCTTTCCAGTTGAACGTGCACCGGGCCAGACGATTGGGGGCCAGGCTGAACTTCTTTTGCGGCAGTGCCCAGGTTTCGCCATCGGCTGCCTTGATGTGGGCGTTGATTTGGAGGTCGGGCATATCCTTGATGGGCGAAAAAAGGATAGTCAGGGTACCGTCGCCATAGTCCACCTGGGCAGCGAACTCTTCCGTGGCGAAATCGACGTGCTTGAGACCCCGAACAATGTTGAGGCGATACTGGGTCTCCCATTTTTCGCCGGGTTCGAGGAGGAAGGGTACGAAGGCGGTTTGGATACCCATACGCGCGCGGGGACTGTCTTCCGTGGCTGGTTGGTAAGGCTCGGTAAGGAAGGCATAGGTGTGGTTGGCGTCGAAGACGGCGTAGAGGCTTTCCTGCTCGATGGGGTCGGTGAAGGCAAACCAATTACGGGCGGCAGGATGGTAGGCCTTCTTCGTGGGTTGGAGAATCCCATCCGTGGTGGGCACGTCCATACGATCCCGGTCCGACGCGGAACCGCCGGGGGTTACATCATTGCGAACCCAGGGGGTAACCCACTGGCGCTCGTCGCCGCCGTTGGTGACGGTCCAGGTCACGCGCACCGAGGCCTCGTCGGGGAGGAGTTCGAGTTTACGCACGACTTTCAGACCCCGGATGTTGGGTCCATCACAGTCATAGCTGTATTGAATCACCGGGCGATCGGAAATACTGTCGAGGGCCTCCATTTTCTCATTGAGGCGGCGGTTGGGTACGTAAAAGTTGCCCACGCCGAAACCTTCCTGGAGGAGGCCGTCGTCGCCCGCGAAGCTGGTGGGTGTGGCAAGCAGGCCGAAGGTATGGAGCATGCCGCCTTCGTAGGGGTGCATGCCCAACTCGATAAGATGGCCTTTAATCTCTATTTCTTCATTGATGACGGCGGTCGAAGCAACAAGAGGAATGAAAAGGACCGTAAGATAAAAAAGGACGCGCATAATGTGCCTTCGGTTATGGGGGGTAAAACAGGACAAGCCGTCTATTGTAATGGGCAAGGAGGGCCTATTGCACCTTGTGAACGACGGGGGATGGAGAGGAGTACTTACGCCGGTCTCGTCGTACGAGTGCACACCAGATGCCCACGGTGAGCAGGAAGCCGAGAAGGCTAATTGCCCGTCCCCAGCGAAAACTCTTGGGCGCGAATTCAAAGGTTACCTTATGTTCGCCTGGGGGGACCACACAGCCCATGAAGTCGCCATTGACCCGCAAGACTTCGCGGCGGGTTCCGTCGACATGGGCCTGCCACCCCGGATGAAAGCGCTGGGCGAATACCAATAGTTGGTCATTGGGGGTCAAGGCGTCCCAGGCGACCTTTCCAGGCTCATTTCTGGTCCATGTGAGTGTCCCGGGTGTGGTCTCCAATAAATCGATGGGCTTCATCACCAGGGCGGTCGTGGCCACGTCGATGGCTTCGATGTCTTCCCGGGGGGGGTAGGACAGCACCGTACGGGAGACCAACCGGGCCATCGGGAGTGCATCTTCGCGAAGAGTCCAGCTGCGGGCGGCGAGGGGTTGCTTTTCCCAGCGAACCCCTGCCAGACGCTTGGTAACCTCCGCGTCGGGGTCGAGGGACCAGGCGGGGGGCAGGCCCACATAGCCCATGTAACTGGAGAGACCGAGTTGGCTCAGCCGGGCCACGCGCCAGTTTCCATGGGCACGGTATTCCCCCTCAAAAGCTTGAAACGCGGGGTCGTCGGGCAGCTCTTGCGCCAACGCGGATTGAAGCGCGTCGTAGGAGGAAGACTGGGGCTGGTGCTGCCATACGAAGGGTATGGCATAGGTAGCAGCATCGATGGTGGCGAATAGTAGGAGGGCGGCGACAATGCCCTGACGAAACCGGGGAGCCAGGGACACCAGTATGATGGCCAGGGTGATGAGGGCAGGGCCCACCAGGAGCTGACCCCAGTGCGTGGTGAAAGCGTCGGAGAGTTCTGGAGTGCCCAGGTTGCGAAGGCACCAGACCAACAGCAAGGTCGTCCAGGCCGCGATGCCAATCGCCCACAAAACGGGTTTCGTCCGTCGGTCAGGCGTGCCTTGTGCCAGGCGGGCCAATGCGAGGGCGCTCACCATGGCTGCAGCAAATTGGAAGAGGACGAGGTGCCGTGCTGGACATCGAAAGGACCCGAGGACCGGTAGCATGGCCACGAAACGGTAGAGCCCGCCATAGTGGCCCATGGCAA
>JAUIMA010000040.1 GCA_030432675.1 Candidatus Hydrogenedentota bacterium
CAGGATAGACCGCATCTGGGACACCATGTGGTCCGGCGGCATCTCCAACCCCCTCTCCGTCATCGAACAACTCACCTATCTCCTCTTCATCAAGCGGCTCGACGAGCTCCACACCCTCGCCGAGCGCAAGGCGGAACGGACAAAGAAGCCCATCGAAAATCCCGTCTTCGGGCCCGGGCAAGACCACCTCCGCTGGTCCCGCTTCAAGGAGTTGGCCGCCGAGAAAATGTTCGAATGTGTGCGGGACGAGGTCTTCCCCTTTATGAAGTCCCTCGGGCGCAATGGCGATGGAGACCCGGAGGATTCCACCTACACCCACCACATGAAGGACGCCCTCTTCATGATGCCCACAGCCCGGGTATTGGCCAACGTGGTGGACCAGCTCAACGAAATCCAGATGGACGACGCCGACACCAAGGGCGACCTCTATGAATACATGCTCGGCAAAATCGCCAGCGCCGGACAAAACGGACAGTTCCGCACGCCCCGCCACATCATCCAGCTCATGGTCCATATGTGCGCCCCCACGCCGAAGGACACCATCTGCGACCCCGCCTGCGGCACCGCCGGCTTCCTCGTGGCCGCCTCGGAATTCCTCCTCCAGCACCACGGCGACGACATCTACCGCAACGAGGCCGCCCGCCGCCGCTTCAACGCGGGCACCTTCCACGGCTACGACTTCGACCCCACCATGCTCCGCATCGGCAGCATGAACATGCTCCTCCACGGCGTGGAAAACCCCGACATCCGCTACCGCGACTCCCTCGCCGAAGGCCCCAACGAAGACGCCGAAAAATACTCCCTCATCCTCGCCAATCCCCCCTTCGCCGGTAGCCTCGACTATGAAAGCACCGCGAAAGACCTCCAGCAAATCGTCAAAACCAAGAAGACCGAGCTCCTCTTCCTCGCCCTCTTCCTCCGCCTCATGCAGACCGGGGGCCGCGCCGCCGTCATCGTGCCCGACGGCGTCCTCTTCGGCTCCAGCAAGGCCCACAAGACCCTCCGAAAAATCCTGGTGGACGAACAAAAGCTCGACGCCGTCGTCTCCATGCCCTCCGGCGTCTTCAAGCCCTACGCCGGCGTGAGTACCGCCATCCTCTTTTTCACCAAGACCAACTCGGGCGGCACCGACGGCGTCTGGTTCTACGACATGCGCGCCGACGGCTTCTCCCTCGACGACAAACGCACCCCCCTGGGGAATGGCGACTTTAAAGAGAAGATTGCCCAATGCCTCGCCAAAGGCAAGGCCGTCCCGGAAGAAATCCACACGGTGAACAACCTCCCCGACATTCAACTGCGCTGGCGAAACCTCGGCGAAAAGGGCGCCAAAAGCCCCGAATGGAAGCGCGCCCGCACCGACCAGTCCTTTGTCGTACCCATAGACGAAATCCGGGAGAAGGACTACGACCTGTCGATTAACCGCTACAAAGAGGTGGAATATGAGGCGGTGGAATACGACCCCCCCAAGGTGATTCTGGAGCGATTGACGACGTTGGAGCAGGAGATTGAAGCGGGGCGGAAAGCGCTGGAGGGGATGTTGGGATGAAGTTGGACGCGCTTGGTAAACACGCTAAGTTTATCCGTGGCATTACATTCAAGCCCAACCAGAAATGTAAACCATTTTCTGATGGCTCCATCGTATGCATGCGTACAAAAAACGTGCAGACTGAATTAGACGAAACAGACTTGATTGCTGTGCCTGCAGACCTCGTGAAGAATCACGAAAAGATGCTGAGGGGCGGCGACACTTTGGTTTCGAGCGCAAACAGTTGGAACTTAGTCGGAAAGTGTTGCCACGTGCCATCGCTGACGTATAAGGCCACTGCTGGTGGATTTATCTCGATATTGCGGTCTACAAACGGCGCACTTGATTCCAAGTATCTCTATCATTGGTTCTCATCTACGACAATTCAGCGTACATTGCGTTCATTCGGAAATCAGACGACCAACATATCGAATCTGGATCATAATCGAGCGCTCAAACTGCGGATCCCCCTCCCCCCCCTCCCCGAACAGCGGCGGATAGCGGCGATCCTGGATGAGGCGGACGGGTTGCGGACCCGTCGCCGCGCGTCCCTCGCCGAACTCGACACCCTCCTCCAATCCACCTTCCTCCAGATGTTCGGCGACCCCGTCACCAATCCCATGGGCTGGGAGCGCTGTAATTTTGGTAGTTTGATAGTGGATGGTCCTCAGAACGGGCTTTACAAACCTGCCAATCTGTACGGCCAAGGGACGCGAATTTTACGAATTGACGGCTTTTACGATGGTTCCGTTACAGACTTGAGCACGTTGAAAAGAGTTACCCTCAACGATGCCGAACGGAAATCCTATGGCCTGAAAGAATCAGATATTATCATCAACCGAGTCAATAGTCGGCAGTACCTTGGTAAGAGCGCCATCATCCCACCGCTTGACGAACCGGTAGTGTTTGAATCCAATATGATGCGGCTTCGTGCCGACGCTAATAGGCTAAATGCAGTATTCGTTGTTAAGTTCCTTCAGACAAAGTTCGTGAAAAACCAAATCTTGAGATCAGCAAAAGACGCGGTGAATCAGTCGAGTATAAACCAGACCGATGTAAAGGGGTTCGAAATCCTGCTCCCCCCCCTCGCCCTCCAGCGCGAATTCGCGGCCATCGTGGAATCGGTGGAAGCGCAAAAGGCGCGAATGCGGGCCCACCTGGCGGAGCTGGACACCCTCTTTGCCGCATTACAAGCCGCCGCCTTCCAGGGGGAATTGTGAATAGTGAATTTAGAATAGTGAATGAAAAACCGTGATAGCGCGGCGTCTCTTTCACCTTCCCCCGTGCCGCGCGATCGCGCTTCGGACGCGACGCCGTCGCGCCGAAACGCGTTCGTGCGTCTTCCGTAAGGGACTGTCATCTCCTTCGTGCCAGACGAAGGTGGGACTGTACCGGCCGTACGTCGTGACCCCGTGCCACCCACGCCAACCCGACACCATCGCGGCCCCTATCGAAAGCGGCCAGGCCTTTCCCACGACGATCAAAGTGGGATAGGCTTCCAGCCTGTCATGGCGCGTCTGCGACCTGTCATGGCGACCACCTTCCAGGGGAAATTGTGAATGGTGAAGTTAGAATAGTGAATGAAAAACCGTGATGGCGCGGCGTCTCGTTCTCCTTCCCCCGTGCTGCGCCAACCAAGGAACATCATGAAGGATCGCGGACATTCCTGTCCGCGGCAAGGCCCACGCCGACACCAAAGGGCACGTTGGCCCTTGCCGACCGCCTCGCATCGCGAAGAATTCCAGTGGCCTGAATCGTACGTGAAGTTTTTTTATTCTTACGTAGTATGAATCGGGCTTTCAGCCCTGACCAATATTTTTGCTTACTCCTGGGGCTTCGCCCCAGGCTGATATGGGGCGCGCCTTTGGCGCTAGAGAAATGGTCGTTGCAGTTTTTTCTCGTTCCCAAGCTCCGCTTGGGAATGCCGCCCCCAGAGCTCCGCTCCGTCCCCTCCGGCGGTGAATTACGAATGGCGAATTGGCAATACCGTCCCGCGCTTTGCTTGTCAGAAAAACGGGCTAGTTTTTCTGACGCCATTGCCGCTAGAATGGGGTCGCAAGTCAGTGCATGGGAAGGGATTAGCGAATAGACGCGACGTGACGGGGGTATAGGGACTATGCCGGGAAGAATCTTGAGGGCAATATCCTGGGCGGGGCGCAGTACCCCGATAGAATTTCGGGCCATGGAACGTCTGCTAGCGGCGAGGAGATTACGATGACTGACGCCGTGTTCAATTTGGACAATGTGCGCGAAGATTTGGAGCTTGAGGCGAAGCGGGCCGGAGGGCGGGACGGAAAAGGGACCCTGCCCAAAGAGCTCTGGGAAACCTACTCCGCCTTTGCGAATACTGACGGAGGCGTCATTCTGCTGGGCGTGGAAGAGCGGCCCGATCATACGCTGGAAGTTTTCGGAATCGAGAAGCCTGCTCGCGTGCTGGACGAGTTCTGGGCGCAACTGAACAACCCGCAGAAAGTGAGTCGCAATCTCCTCGACCGCGAGTGCGTCACGCAATATTCGACCGGGGATGGGCGCTCGGTTGTCGAAATCTATGTGCCCCGGGCCACACGACGGGCACGCCCCATCTACATTAACGGAAATCCGATTACGGGCACCTTCAAACGGCAACATGCCGGTGACTACCACTGCACCGAGGAAGAAGTTCGGCGGATGATGGCGGAGCAGTCGGAGGATGAGCGAGATGCCCGGATCCTCACGGGATTCACGATAAAAGATCTCGATCAGGAATGCCTCAAAGCCTACCGGAATCGGCTGGCTTCCCTGAAACCCGATCACCCGTACAACAGCGCGGAACCCTTGGATTTTCTTCGAAAAGTTGGTGGCTGGCGAACAGATCGTATTTCAGGAGACGAAGGGTTGACCGTGGCCGGTCTGCTCATGTTTGGCAAGCTGGAGGCCATCAACGAGGCCCTTCCCTATTATTTTCTCGACTACCGTGAACTGCCAATAGATGGCGCAAAAACAACCTGGGTAGACCGATTGACGCCGGATGGAACCTGGTCCGGGAATCTCTACGACTTTTATCGATCCGTCATCCAACGTCTTTTTCGTGATCTCAAAGTCCCCTTCCGCTTGGATGGACAAGAGCGCGAGGACGATACGCCGGTACACAAGGCCCTTCGCGAGGCCCTGATTAATGCCATCGTCCACGCCGACTACTCGGCGAGCACGTCGATCCTGGTGGTAAAAGGGCCGGACTACGTTGGATTCCGAAATCCGGGGCTGATGCGTGTTTCCATCGACCAGGCGCTGGAAGGGGGGCAAAGCGATTGCCGGAACCGAAGCCTTCAGCGAATGTTCAGCCTCATCGGTCTTGGTGAACAGGCGGGCTCGGGTATTCCCCGCGTCGTGGAGAATTGGAAGGCACAGCACTATCGTTTTCCCGAGCTCTGGGAGTCTCAGGAGCCGGAATCGACGCTGATGCGGCTGCGTATGGTCAGCTTGCTTCCTGAAGAGACGTTGGCAGAATTGCGGGGACACTTTGGGAGTGACTTTGACCGGTTGGGCGAGAACGAGCGGCTAGCGGTTACCACAGCGCGGGTGGAGAGCTTTGTCTCCAATGGCCGGGTGCAGCAGATTACCCGACTGCATCCACGGGATATAACGATTTTGCTTAAAAAACTTGTGGAGAGAGGTTATCTCTTACCGGACGGCCATGGGCGCGCGACCACCTATCGCGTTTCGGGACTAGAAGCAATAGATTTAGCGCATTCCACAGATTTCTCGACCCATCCGAGTGCTTCCAGAATGAGGTCCGATGATATACCCCCGAGCTCCGATCATTTGGAGGCGAGCTCCGATCATTTGGAGGCGAGCTCCGATCATTTGAAAACGAAGCTTGACCCTATTCTCGTTGAGATCGCCGAGCCGGTCCGCTCTCGCGGCAAAGTCCTTCCTGAGCTTGTCGAGGCGACAATCTTGGATCTATGCAGGGGGCGATTTCTTTCTCTCTCTGAAATCGCAAATTTGCTTGATCGCAAGTCGAACGGCGTGCGTTTTCGGTTCATTAAGCCTATGTTGACAAAGGGTTTACTGGAACGGCGTTTTCCTCAGCAGCCCAATCATGAGCGACAAGCCTACCGAACTCGAGAGGGCGGTCATGAGTAACTTTAAATTCCTACCCCCCGAATTTCGCAATATCGCCGGGGCGGCGTCGCAGGCGGAGGGGTACATCCACGGTGACCCCCGGGCGGCGTGTTTTCACGCACGGTTTGCCCTGGAGATGGTGGTCCACTGGCTCTATGCCATCGATGCCAGCCTCCGTATGCCCTATGAACGAAAGCTGGGGGCCCTGGTGCATGAGCCGACATTCCAGAACCTCCTCCCCCAGCCGGTATACCAGAAGGTGCGGGTGATTCAGAAGATGGGCAACCAGGCGGTGCACAGCACGAAGCCCGTGCGCCAGTACGATGCGCTACAGGTCGTGAAGGAACTGCACCATGTCTGTTATTGGCTGCTACGGACCTATGCGCCGGAAGTGCCACGGGATGGGGCTTCATGGCGGGACGAGCGGGTGCCGAAACCTCCGCCGCCGGGGTCGGTGGTGCCGCGTGCCGCGTTAGAAAAGATGGAAGCGCAACTGGCGGCGCGAAGCGCGGAAACACTGAAGAAGCAGGAAGAGAAGAGCGCCCTCGACGCCGAGGTCCGGGTGCTTCGGGAAAAACTGGCGGCGATCCGCGCGAAATCCGAGGCCACCCCGGACCCCCACGATTATTCTGAGGCCGAAACACGCCGCTACCTCATCGACGTGGAGCTCCGCCGTGCCGGTTGGGCGTTGGACGGCACCAACGACCAGGAATACGAAGTCACGGGTATGCCCAACAACAAGGGCGTAGGCTATGTGGATTATGTCCTCTGGGGCGACGACGGCAAGCCCCTGGCCGCGGTGGAGGCGAAGAAGACCACGGTGGACGCGCACGTGGGCCAGCAGCAGGCCAAACTCTACGCCGATTGCCTGGAAGCGATGCACGGACAACGGCCAATCATCTTTTATACCAATGGGTACGAAACGTGGCTCTGGGACGATAAGACCTACCCCACCCGGCAGGTGGCCGGGTTCTACACGAAAGATGCCCTGCAACGTCTCATCGTGCGCCGCGCCCAGCATGAGACGCTGGAAGTGGCCGCTGTGAAGGATGCCATCGTCGAGCGATATTACCAGAAGCGGGCCATCGGCAACATCTTCGGCCAGTTCACCCAGGCCCGGCGGAAGGCCCTGCTGGTCATGGCGACGGGCACGGGCAAGACCCGGACGGCGATTGCGCTGGTGGATGTGTTGCAGCGGGCAGGCTGGGTAAAGCGGGCCCTCTTCCTGGCAGACCGGGTATCGCTGGTGAATCAGGCCTGCAACGCCTTCAAGACCCACCTGCCGGAATCCAGCCCCGTAAACCTCGTTACCGAAAAAAATACCGACGGCCGGGTCTATGTGTGCACCTACCCCACCATTTTGAACCTCATCGATCAGATGGATGAGGGTGCAGCGCGCTTTGGCGTGGGTCACTTTGACCTCGTGATAATCGACGAAGCCCACCGCTCGGTCTATCAGAAGTACCGCGCCATCTTTGACTACTTTGACTCGCTCCTCGTGGGCCTGACGGCAACGCCCCGCGAAGAGGTGGATCGAAACACCTACGAGTTGTTTGAGTTGGAAGCCGGGGTGCCGACGGATGCCTACGAATTGCAGACGGCGGTGGACGATGGGTTTCTCGTGCCGCCCCGGGCGCAGCAGGTGGATCTCAAATTCCCCCGGGACGGGATTGATTACGATTCGCTCAGCCAGGAGGAGAGAGAACAGTGGGAAGGCTTGGATTGGGGTGACGACACGCCGGAACCGTCCATGCCCACCAAGGTGAATGCCTCAGCGGTGAATAGCTGGCTCTTCAACCGCGACACGGTGGACAAGGTGCTCCAGCACCTGATGGAGCATGGCCACACGGTAGACGGGGGCGACCGCCTGGCAAAGACGATTATTTTCGCACGCAATCATGACCACGCCACGTTCATCGAGGAGCGCTTCAACCACCACTATCCCCACTACAAAGGCCATTTCGCCCGGGTGATCGATAATCGGGCAAAGTATCCCCAGAGCATCCTCGACGATTTTTCGCAGAAGGACAAGGCGCCCCACATCGCCATTTCGGTGGATATGCTGGACACGGGCATCGACGTGCCCGAAGTGGCCAATCTGGTCTTTTTCAAGCCGGTCTACTCCAAGATAAAGTTCTGGCAGATGATTGGACGGGGCACGCGGCTTTCTCCGGACCTGTTTGGCCCCGGGGAAAATAAGACCGATTTCCGCATCTTCGATTTCTGTTTCAATTTCGATTTTTTCCGGGAAAATCCCCAGGGACTGGAGGGCAGTGGCGGCGTCAGCCTGGGCGTGCGGCTATTTCGCGCACGGGTGCAGTTGCTCGGTCACGTGCAGGGCGACAAGACGCTGGACCCCAAGAAAACCTTGGGAACCTCGCTCGCCAAGACGCTCCATAGTGAAGTGACCGCCATGAATCGGGAAAATTTCATCGTGCGGTTGCACCTGGAAGCGGTGGAGCGTTTCCAGCGGCCCGAAACCTGGAAAACCTTGTCCGAATCAGATCGGGAAACGTTACAACAGGAAGTGGCGGGCCTGCCGAGTGCCATGCCGGTGGAGGAGATTGAGTCGCGC
The DNA here is from genome assembly GCA_030432675.1 of Candidatus Hydrogenedentota bacterium. Taxonomy (GTDB): domain Bacteria; phylum Hydrogenedentota; class Hydrogenedentia; order Hydrogenedentales; family JAEUWI01; genus JAEUWI01. The sequence continues at coordinate 8,205 of JAUIMA010000040.1, forward strand.
CAATTCGACCTGATGGCGCTGCAAATGCAGTTGGCATTGGCCCAGGACGACTTCAGCGCCCTGGAGCGCTATCGCCTGCGGGTGATAGAAATCGCCATGATGCTGGAGGAAAAATCGGCCATCCCCGCCGTGAAGGCACAGCTCGCCTACCTGGCGGCGATTCAGGAAACCCATTTCTGGGAAGGCGTGGACCTCGCGGTCCTGGAAGATATGCGGCTGCGCTTGCGCGGGCTGGTGCCCTTCCTGGACCGGAAAAAGCGCAAGATAGTCATCACAGATTTCCAAGATGAGGTGTTGGGCGTGCGCGAAGAGGGAGCCGTGCTTATGCCCAAAATGACCGGACTCCAGTATGAAAAGAAAGTCCGGGACTACTTACGGAGCCATCTCGACCACCTGGTCATTCAGCGGCTGCGCGCCAACCAACCCCTTACGGAGACTGATCTGACGGGACTGGAGCAAACCCTGGCGGAGATCGGCGATGAAGATGGCTCGACGCTGCTGGGCCATCTATTGGAACGTAGTGGTGCCCCATCCCTCGCCTGGTTTGTGCGTAGTCTGGTGGGGATGGACCGGGCCGCGGCGCAGGCCGCATTCTCACAATTCCTGAACGACCGCAGTCTCAGCCCGGCACAGATTCGATTTGTGGAAATGGTTATCGAGCAACTCACAGCCCGGGGCGTGATGGATGCCTCGGCCCTGTATGAGCCGCCGTTCAGCGGATTGCATGCGGGCGGACCCGATGCGCTGTTTGCCGGTCAGGTTAACGTAATCGAAGGGGTGTTCGAGGCGTTGCAGGGATTGCATTCCGAATTGGCAGGAAGCAATTCGTAACCCTACCCCTCAATACCCCAACCGAGACAGGGTGCCTTCCACGCTGTTCAGGTAGCTGGCCCCGAACAACCGCGCGTGGACCAGCAGCGGATAGAGGTTGTAGATATCCCGCCGGGTCTCGAAAAATCCCGGACGAATGGGGCGCAACTGGTTGTAGGCATCGAAGAATGGAGGCCCAAAGGTGGAAAAGAGCGTAATAAATGCCAGCTCCACCTCGGGGTGCCCATAATAGATGGCCGGATCGATAAAGGCCGTAATCTGCCCCTTGGAGGCCAACACATTGGTGGTCCACACATCCCCGTGCAACAAGGAGGGATAGGGCGGCTCTTCCAGAAATTCCTCCAATGCATCGGCAAAGCGGGTAATCCGGCGGAGGAGGGGGGCACCCATGACGCCCTCCTGGCGGGCCATTTCGGCCATATGAAGAAGTCGTTGTGTGCGGAAAAATTCAACCCACGATGGGGTCGCCTGGTTGGGTTGATGCAGACCGCCAATCAGGGTATCCCGTGGGAGGCCATGGGCGTCGCCGCGCACCCCATGAAGGGCCGCAAGTAACTGGGCCGCATGGCGTTGGCTCGACGAAACAAAGTGACTGTCTCCCGGGATGAAGTCCATTAGCAACACGTCGGGCGTCGTCGCTATCACCTCGGGTACCGGCAACGAACTTTCCGCCTGGAGGTATTGCAGCATATAGCCTTCAATATCCAGCCGGGGCGTCGCGCTCTGGTCCCGTTTGGCGACCACTTCCCGCCCGTTGGCCAGGCGCAACCGAAAGACCTCCCCGATGCAGCCCCCACTCAGGGGGCTGCGATGGGTAATGGTCTGATCGAGGGCGCCACGTACGACTTCCTGCAGTCTATCGGACACCTCACCCTCCTTCATCGAAATGGCCTATCGGGTTATTTGGCCTTCTGCACACGCCAGATCGTGGGCCTGGATGTGGGCAAGTAAACCGGTCGCGCTGACTTCCACGATGCGATAAACATTGGCAAAACCGTCATCGCCGCCGTAATAAGGATCGGGCACGTCCTGGATTTCCAGCTCCGGGGCGAAATCCGTTAGCCGATAGAGCCGCCCCCCATGTCCAGAAGGACAATTGCGTTTCAACTCGCGCAAATTGGAGCTATCCATGGCGCAAATGTAGTCAAACCGGGTATAGTCTCCGGGAATTACCGCCCGGGACCGCTGATCGCTCAGGTCTACGTCGTGCAACAGGGCTTCTTCCCGCGAGCGCGGATCGGGCAACTCACCCTGATGCCACCCGCTGGTGCCCGCCGAATCAATTTCAATGCGATCCCCCAGCCCCTTCTTCTCGACCAGCGCCCGGAACACGCCTTCCGCCGTGGGTGAACGGCAGATATTTCCCAAACACACAAAAAGTACCTTAATTCGTTTCACTGCAAACTCCTGTTGGGGCCCCGATGTAAGCGCATAGGCCGACTTCATAAATGCGCCACATCTTGAGATAATTCGGTGGTGGATGTTAGAGTACGCCGATAGGTTCGGGCGAGCACCACCATGACAACACCCCAGAAAAACGACGGTTCCGACATTCGATATGCCCTGCGACTCGTCGCCCTGGTGGGGTTGGTCATATCCGGTAATATATTGACAGGCACATGGGCCGGAATCAACCTCGACGCCCATTTTCAGACCAACGGACTGCTGACGGCCGTCGGCATACTCGCCGGCCTCATCGCCGGGCTGGCCATGGCGATCGGGTTACTAGTGCGCGCGAGCCCTCCCCGATAACGCGACCCCGACAAGCCCCCCCTCCAACCAGGAGTATGACGTGGACACCCTGAAAGAATTCCGCCTGGCGGTTGTACGCTATACCATGACCCTTTCTCTGGTCGCGTGTGCAGCCACCTATTACTGGTCGCCGGTTGTCTCCAAAAGCCTCCTCATGGGCGGTCTGGCCGGTGCGCTTGGCTTCTGGATTACGGGAAGAAACGTCGAAAAACTTGCAACCTCGGATGCCACCCAGCTACAATCCTCTGCGGTTAAGTGGACGTTCGTCCGCTTATTCTTCTATGCGCTTGCGATCTACAAGGCCTATACGTTAGACCGGGAACTCTATCATGGCCTCATCGCAGCGGTGATCGGGATTTTCTTGGTTCAAGTCGTCATGATCACCTTGGCGTTTACGAAACTGGGCAACACGCGGAGAGATTTGTAGTCGCATGGAATCCATCGGCGAAAGACTCATTTGGTACTATGTACCCTTCACCGACATCCCCATCCCACTGGGCGGGGTGAATATCCTCACCGTGTTCAACGCCACCCTCGTCATGGTGGTACTGCTCGTCCTCGCCCGCCTCGCGGTGCGCAAGTTTGCCATGGTCCCGAGCCGTGGCCAGTTGGCCATCGAGTTGTATACCGGCATCTTTGACAATCTCGTGACCAGCTCCCTCGAGTTGGAGAGCCGTGAAAAGAACCGCCGCTTCTTCCCCCTCATCGGCACCCTGTTCCTCTACCTGATTCTCAGCAATTTCATCGGCTTCGTGCCCACCCACTTCTTCGAAGAACCCACCGCCGACATTAACTGCACCCTCGGCCTGGGCCTCCTCGGCATGTTCATCGCCACCTGGTGTGCCATTAAAACCAAGGGCATGGGCGGCTACGTGGAAGAATTGCTCGGGCCCATGTGGGATCAGCCCGACGCCACCGGCGCGGCCAAAATCGCCGGCAAGCTCTCGGCCATCTTCTTTTTCCCCCTCAATATCATTGGCGAGCTCGCCAAAGTCGTCTCCATCTCCTTTCGACTCTTCGGTAACATCGTGGGCGGTAGCATCATCATTATTGTGGTGTCCAATCTGGTCTACCACTTCAGCCTGCTCGCCGTTGGCCTCGATCTCTTTTTCATCTTCTTCGTCGGCACCGTGCAGGCTTTCGTATTTACCATGCTCACCCTGACCTACATTGCGGTGGCCATCAAATAGCAGTCTGCCGCCCGACGCACCCGTAACTACGGCCCGCCTGGCGCACGCGTAAGGAAGTATCGTGGACCTCGAACCACACACATGGCTCATTCTCGGCAAGCTCGCTGGCGCGGGTGTGGCCCTTGGCTTTGGCGGCATCGGTGCTGCCATTGGCATGGGTAACGCCGCCGGTATGGCCAACCATGCCATCATGCGTCAGCCCAAAGTGCAGCGTGAGATGCTCCGCACCATGCTCATCGGGCAGGCCGTGGGCGAAGGGGCCGCCGTATTCGCCCTGGTCATTGGCCTTTTCATCATCGTGGTCTCCCCCGCCAACCTCGATCTCATCGGCGGCAACTACTTCGCTGCACTCCTCGGCGCCGGCCTCTCCATCGGTTTCGGCACCTTCGGTAGTGGCCTCGGCTGCGGATGGCCCGCCGGCAACGCCTGCGCCGGATTCGCCCGCAACCCCGCCCGAAGCCCCAAGCTCACCCAATCCATGATTATCGGACAGGCCGTCGCCCAGTCCCCCAGTATTTTCGCACTCGTTGTGTCCCTGATCCTGATTCTCACCGCCAAGAACGGTACCGACCTGCCCACCATGGGTATTTATATCAGCGCTGGGCTTGCCATGGGCGTAAGCGCGCTGGGCTCGGGTATTGGCTCGGGACAGACCGCCGGGGGTGCTGTGGATGGCATTGGGCGTTGGCCCCTCGCCTATGGCGTTACCTTGCGCACCATGCTCATTGGTCAGGCTGTCTGTGAAACACCCGCTATCTTCGGCATGCTCGTCGCATTCATCATGATGTTTGCCATGGGCGACCTGAATCCCGGTCTTCTCGGCTTCGCCCAGGTATTTGGCGCGGCCATTGCCGTCGGCTTCGGCGGTGTCGGCCCTGGCATCGGCAGTGGACTCACCGCCGCGAAAGGCTGTGCCGCCACCGCATTGCGTCCCGACAAAGACGCGCTGATCCTCCGCACGATGCTGATTGGACAGGCCGTTTCCCAGTCCACGGCGATCTACGCACTGATTATTGCCCTGGCCCTCCTTTACGTGGTGGGTTAACTTCAGTATCCTTCGCCTTCACCGGCGTTTTAACCAAGCAACATTGATTGACCAAGGCCCTCAGGCCCAATTAGAGGAATCCCTCCATGATGGACCCAACCACTCTGCTGACCCTTATGAACGCGGCGGTCGCCCAGGCACCCGAAGCCGCAGAAGCCGGCATCTCCGGCGCGGCCCTCATCAAAGCTGGCGCCCTTATCGGCGCGGGCATCTGCATGGGCTTTGGCGCTATCGGACCGGGAATCGGTGAAGGCTTCGCCGCGGGTAAAGCCTGCGAAGCCATTGGCCGCACCCCCCAGGAAGCTGGCCTCCTCACGCGCACCATGCTCATCGGGCAGGCCGTATCGGAATCCACGGGTATCTACTCCCTGGTTATCGCCCTTCTCATGCTCTTCGTAATCGGCTAAACAAGGCACCTTTCGTCTCATGGTATCGGTAAACTTCACCTTAGTGGTCCTGCTGGTCATGTTCCTCGCCTTTCTCGGGGCCATGCACCGCCTTATCTTCACGCCGCTCCTCGCCCTGATGGACCGGCGGAATGATCAGATCGTGGACGACAAAAAGACGGCCCTCACAGCCGCCGAAGAAGCCACCGCCCTGGAGGACGACTACGGCGCGAAAATTGCCCAGATTCACCGGGAAGCCAGTGTTCGGCTGGGTCGCGCCCACCGCCAGGCCCAGGAAGAGCACCACGCCCACGTGGCCGCCTTCAAGGCAAAGGCCGAAAAAGAGATCGCCACCCTGGCCCAGTCCCTCGCAGGAGAGATTGACGGCCAGCGGCATCAGTTTGATGCCCTTTCGAGTGACATTCACCACGCCATGGCCAAGAAACTGGAGTTGGAGTAGCCTGTGAATCGCAAAACGAAGCAATTCCTCATCCTGCTGGTCAGCGTTGCGTTGGTCGGGTGGATTGGCGTGAACTGGCTCCTCGGACCGCCCGGACTTTCCGAGGCCTACCGCAGCACCCACCGTGCCGCCCACGAGCGCTACATTGAAGCGATCAAAAGCGACGACTACAAGCACTATGTGCAGCGCCCCCATCTCTTTGATCTGGAAGCCAATCCGGAACTCGCCCGCCGCGTGGCCCTCGTTACGGAATACGAAGCCAACGAGGCCTTTCAGGCAGAGCAGCACCGAATCCATCTCTATACCCTCTTCTTCGAGCTCTTCAATGCTACCCTCGTAGTCGTCTTGATCCTGCGTCTTGCCAAGGCCCCCTTGCTTCGCTTTCTGGATGAGCAAATCGAAGAGTTACGCGACAAGATTAACCAGGCCGCCCGCTCGCGGAAGTCGGCGCTGGGACGTCGTGCGACGGTGGAAGACAAGCTCGCCCACCTCCATGAAGAAGAGTTGAAAGTCAGTGAACAGACCGAACGTCGACTCGAACGGGAACTCGCCGAACTCGCTGAAGCCAACCACTACAGCGTGGGGCTCCATGAGCGAGAACTCGCCGAGCGAAAAAAAGCGGAAGTGCACGCGGCGGAGCTCGCGCTGAGACACGAATTGGTCCACCAGGCCGTAGAGGCCCTCACGGCCCAGGCGAAAGCCAATGACAGTCAGGAACGGCACGACACGCTGATCCACCAGTTCACCAATGACGTGGAGGCCAGGGCATGAAGAATTATCTGGCGGCCTATCGCTATGCCCGCAGCCTGAGTGAAACCATCGACGATGACCAGGCGCTCGAGCCAACCCTCGAAATCCTGACCTCCTTCACAGAGACCTTTCAGGAAAGTGAAGCGCTCCAGGGCATCATCGGGAATCCGGCGGTGCCAACCAAGGCGCAGATAGCCATTCTCGATGCTATTCTGGAGAAGCTCGGCGCCGACTCCCGTCTCAAGAAATTGGTCGCCGTTTTGGTGCAGCGGGGTCGAACCCGCATACTACCCGAGGTCACGAAACTCTTCGCAGCTCAGACCGATGCCCGACTCAATCGCGTCAGCGCCCAGGTCACTTCGGCTGTTGCCCTCTCTGACACCCAACGAAACGACATTATCGCGTCCCTGGAAAAGTTCTCCGGGATGCATGTACGCATTGACCACGCTGTTGATCCAGACCTGCTGGGCGGTGTCATCGCCCAGATTGGTGGAACGATTATCGACGGCAGCGTCCGCGCTCGCATTGAGCGACTGAAACAATCCCTGCTGCCAGAGGAGAATCTAGGCGGATGAAAATCCAGGCTACTGAAATCACCGAAATCATCAAACAGCAGATCACCGATTTTCACGATACGGTTGATGTCTCCGAAGTCGGCACGGTTATCCAGGCGGGTGACGGTATCGCCCGTGTTTTTGGGTTGGCCAATGTCATGGCCGGTGAAACCCTCGAGTTTCCCCATGGGGTAAAGGGCATGGCCCTTAACCTGGAGGAAGACAACGTCGGTGCCGTGCTCTTCGGTGAATATGAGAAAATCTCCGAAGGCGACACGGTCCGACGCACGGGCACCATCACCTCCGTACCGGTAGGAGACGCCCTCATCGGCCGCGTCGTCAACGCCCTGGGCGAGCCCATCGATGGTCGCGGCCCCATTGAAACGACGGAGACCAACCCGGTCGAGCGCATCGCACCCGGCATCGTGGATCGGCAGCCGGTCACCGAGCCCCTCCAGACGGGCGTTAAGGCCATTGACGCAATGACCCCCATCGGACGTGGACAGCGTGAACTGATTATTGGTGACCGCCAGACCGGCAAGACCGCCATCGCCATCGACACCATCCTGAATCAGAAGAACGAAGATGTAATCTGTATCTATGTCGCTATTGGCCAGAAGCGTTCTACGGTCGCTCAGGTGGTTAATGAGCTGAAAGAGCATGGCGCGATGGACTACACCATTGTCGTCGCCGCATCGGCTTCGGTGCCCGCGCCCCTCCAATACCTGGCCCCCTATTCCGGTGCGGCCATGGGCGAATACTTCCGTGACAATGGCAAACACGTGCTGGCCATCTACGATGACCTTTCCAAGCACGCCGTAGCCTATCGTCAGCTTTCCCTGTTGCTCCGTCGTCCCCCCGGCCGTGAAGCCTATCCCGGTGACGTGTTCTACCTGCACTCCCGTCTCCTCGAGCGTGCGGCCAAAATGAGCGACGCGCAAGGCGGAGGCAGCCTTACGGCCCTGCCCATTATCGAAACCCAGGCGGGCGACGTGTCGGCCTACATCCCGACCAACGTTATTTCTATCACCGACGGACAGATATTCCTCGAGAATGACCTCTTCTACTCCGGTGTGCGCCCCGCTATCAATCCAGGCATCTCGGTTTCTCGTGTGGGTGGTAACGCTCAGATTAAGGCCATGAAGAAAGTTTCCGGTACCCTCCGCCTGGATCTGGCTCAATTCCGCGAACTGGAAGCCTTTGCCCAGTTTGGCAGCGACCTCGACCGGGCTACCCAGCTTCAGCTGAACCTCGGACAGCGCCTCGTGGAAATCCTCAAGCAACCCCAATATGCCCCGCTCTCCGTGGAGAAGCAGGTCCTCATTATTTATGCCGCCACTTCGGGTTATCTCAACAATGTGCCCGTCGGCGCCGTGGCCCGCTATGAGGAAGAACTCTACAATCATTTTGAAACGGAAGCCAAAGAGGTCTTTGACGCCCTCCGCGCTGCCGGTGAAATGACCAAAGAACTGAAGCCCAAGTTGGATAAGGCCCTCAAGCACTACACGGAACAGTTTGAAGTCCGGCACCGCGGAAACGCGGAAGAGAACTAGTCCATGGCCAATCTTCGCGACATAAAACGCCGCATCGGCAGCGTCAAGAGCACGCAGAAAATCACGAAGGCCATGAAAATGGTGGCCGCGTCGAAGCTCCGTCGTGCTCAGGCGGCCATTCAACAGGCGCGCCCCTATGCCTTTCACATGCGCGACCTCGTGCAGAACATTACCCGATGCGCCAATTTGGATGCCCACCCCCTCTTGACCCATGGCGATTCCAAGCGGGTCGGCATCATTGTCGTTAACTCAGACAAGGGCCTCTGCGGCGGTTTTAACGCCAGCATCGTTAACCGAACCATGCAGGTGATTCGGAATGACTTCGCGGACAAAGACGTCCAGTTGACTGTGGTGGGCCGAAAGGGCCTTGAGGCCTTCAAGCGGCACCCCGTCACGATTCGTCAGAATTTTACGGGTATGACCGATCAGCCCCTGCCCCTCTCCCGCAGTGTAATTGAAGACATTGCAGAAGACTACGCCAAGGGCAAGACCGGTGCCGTTTATTGTATCTACAATGAATTTCATTCGGCGGTCCAGCAGACCGTTTCCGTTGAGCGCCTCCTCCCTTTCCAACCGGAAGAGAGCGAGGACGAGACGCCCCAGCTGGACTACCTCTATGAGCCCAGCCAGGAAGAAGTCTTCGATTCCCTGCTGCGGCGCAATCTTGAAACCCAGATGCACCGCATCTTATTAGAGTCCAGCGCCAGTGAACTGGGCGCACGGATGACTGCCATGGATTCCGCTACCCGCAACGCGGGCGAAGTGATCGATAAGCTTACTCTGCAATATAACCGTGCGCGCCAGAATGCCATCACCACCGAACTTATCGAGGTGATTAGTGGCGCGGAAGCCCTTTAAACACATACCGCGCGATGATTCCGGCACCCTTTTCCGTTGGGACCAGGTAGACGCCGCCGCGACAAAGAATTTTCGGAGGATACGATGAGCACAGGCCACATTTCACAGGTGATTGGTCCCGTGGTAGACGTCCGTTTCGAACCGGGCCAGTTACCACCCATGTACCAGGCCCTCGAGATTGAGCGCACCGACGGGAGCACGCTGATCTGCGAAGTCGCCCAGCACCTGGGCGAAAATACCGTCCGCACCGTCGCCATGGAAACGACCGATGGGCTCGTCCGCGGCATGGAAGTGAAGGACTCCGGGCACTTCATCCGCACGCCGGTCGGCAAGGAAGTACTCGGCCGCATCCTCAACGTGATTGGCGAACCCGTCGACGGCGGTGAGCCGGTCAAGGCGGAACAGCACTGGCCCATCCACCGCCCTGCACCCGAGTTTGAAGATCTCGTCACCTCAACCGAAATGTTTGAGACCGGCATCAAGGTCATCGACCTTCTCGCCCCCTACTCCAAGGGCGGTAAGACCGGCCTCTTCGGTGGTGCGGGCGTAGGCAAGACCGTGCTCATCATGGAACTCATCAACAACGTGGCCAAGCAGCACGGCGGTTACTCCGTCTTTGCCGGGGTCGGTGAACGTACCCGTGAAGGCAATGACCTCTGGCTCGAAATGAAAGAGTCAGGCGTGATCGACAAGGCCGCCCTCATCTATGGTCAGATGACCGAGCCTCCCGGGGCCCGTGCCCGCGTGGCCCTGACCGGCCTCACCTGCGCCGAATATTTCCGCGACGAAGAAGGCCAGGACGTGCTCCTCTTCATCGACAACATTTTCCGTTTCACCCAGGCCGGTTCGGAAGTATCGGCCCTCCTCGGACGTATGCCCAGCGCCGTGGGCTACCAGCCCACCCTCGCCTCAGAAATGGGTGAGCTTCAGGAACGGATCACGACCACCAAAAAGGGCTCTATCACCTCGGTGCAGGCCGTATACGTGCCTGCCGATGACTTGACCGACCCCGCACCAGCCACCACCTTTGCCCACCTGGATGCCACCACGGTGTTATCCCGTCAGATTTCCGAATTGGGCATCTACCCGGCGGTCGACCCCCTGGACTCCACCAGCCGCATCCTCGATCCCCGCATCGTCGGTGAAGAGCACTACAATGTGGCCCGTAGCGTTCAGGAAATCCTCCAGCGTTACAAAGACCTCCAGGATATTATCGCCATCCTCGGTATGGACGAACTGTCGGAAGAAGACAAGAAGACCGTAGCCCGGGCACGACGGATTCAACGTTTCCTTTCCCAGCCCTTCTTCGTTGCCGAGCAGTTCACCGGCATGGAGGGCAAGTTTGTGCCCGTGGAAGACACGATCCGCAGCTTCAAGGCTATCCTCGAAGGGGAATATGACCACCTTCCGGAAAATGCCTTCCTTTACTGCGGCTCCATTGAAGAAGTCGTCGAAAAAGCCGACGCAATGGAAGGCAAATAGTCGTGGCCCAGCCAACACTCCATCTGGAAATCTGCGCTCCGGAAAAGCCCCACACCGTGCTGGAAGTGACCGAGGTGATCGTACCCGGCGCGGCGGGCGTATTCGCGGTACACCCGGCGCACACGCCCCTCCTCTCTACCTTATCACCGGGCGTGCTCATTGCGGTGGACGCGGAAGGCACAGACCACCACTTCGCCGTCCATGGCGGCTTTGCGGAAGTGAAGCCCGAAGGAGTCGTTGTCCTCGCCAGCTTCTATGAGCCCGGCGACGACATCGACACGGAACGGGCCAAAGAAGCCGAAGAGCGCGCCCAGACCCGCCTTCGCAAGCCCCCGGAAGGCCTGGATTGGGAGCGGGCCGAACGGGCGCTCGCACGGGCCGTTGCCCGGCTGGGTGCCCACAGTAAACGGGGCTACAACTAGTGGTGTGAATTAGAATTGCGGACATTTAAGTTCTCTGGAACCGGTGAGAAGATTGGTATTGAATTCCCCTCCTGGCAGGGGTTAGGGGTGGGTTGAGTCTACTTTCGGGCATGGACCCACCCCCGGCCCCTCCCAGGAGGGGAGTAATCCTCAGTAAATTGGTTAATTCAGGCTGCCGTAATAATGGCCCATCTGCTTGAATCAAACCACGAGACATTTCCATCCGGGCAGAGCGTGACGTGCGATGGAGGCCTGGGTGAAGGAGTTCGCTCGAGCGCCAAACAGGGATGACACACTATGAAACGTCGGACATTCTGCTACGCCCTCCTCGCCCTGGCGACCCACCGCATTCCCGCCCGTGCCGCCGCGCCCCTTCCCTCGCCCCACACCCTCCTCATGGAAGCCTCCGGCCTGGCCGCCCAGTTTGGGCGCTATGCCAACGTTGTTGCCGTCCAGCTGGAGACCCAGCTCGAGGCAATGGGTATGGACAAGCCCCGAAGCTCCCAAATCATCGC
>JAUIMA010000041.1 GCA_030432675.1 Candidatus Hydrogenedentota bacterium
AATATCATGCGCGACGATCAGGGGCAAGTCACCGTGCTCGACTTCGGACTCGCCAAGCTGCTGGATCAAAGCAATCCGGCCTTCTCGCGCATGGCCGTCGGCACGGCGCACTATCAGGCCCCCGAACAGCGCACCAACCCCCTTCAAATAGACAAGCGCGCCGATCTCTACGCTGTAGGGGTTATTCTCTACCAACTACTGACCGGCAAACTGCCCGTCGGCCAATATGCCCCCGCCTCCCGGCTCACTGTCGGGGTCCCGAGAAAAATGGACCACATCATCCAGCGCTGCCTGAAAAAGCGCAGCGAACGGTATAGCGACGCCGAGGCGCTCCGCAATGATCTGGAAACCGTTGGGGCTTCCGGCCTCCGCGCCTGGATCGCACGCCATATTCCGGGCTCCTGACACCCCGGGACTTCCCACGCCCACCTCCTGTCAATTCAGTAGTGCAAAATCGCACCTTTTTTGATAAAGTGAACCCAGGTCAGCACCGGAACGTCAATGTGTTGTTGGGAGAGACTATGACGACCTTGGAACAGGCGACGTGCGTTTACCACCCCGGTAAACCGGCCACGTCCAAATGCAAGCAATGTGGGCAATCTACGTGTGCGCAGTGCACCATCACCGGGCCCACGGGCAAGTTCTGCTCCACGCCGTGCCGGACGGCCCACGAGGCCCGCGTGTTACAGGCCAAGGAAGTCGACGGCAAAGCCCGCTCCACTTTCTTTGTCCATGTCCGCGGACTCATCGGAAAACTAATCCTACTCGTAGCCATCCTTGCCGTCACGGCGTGGGTCGCCACGGTAATTTATATCCCCGTCCTTTCCGAACTGGTCATTCGTGGACGGGCCATCATCGGTTTCTAATTCATAACACCCGGGGAGCGGTTATCCCTGGGCCCATCATTCACTGGGCAACGATCAGGCCCACGTTCGTTGCCCTATCGGAGGAGAGTAATCATGGATTTAAGTGGACTCAAATGGCCGTTAATTATCGCCGTCGTCGTTGGCATTGGTTGGCTGGCTACCAGTGGTGGCGTAAACTGGATGTATGGCAAGTTTACCGCCGCCAGCCCCGGGGTCGACGAACAACAGGATTATAAGGACGAGGCAGGGCTGACCAAGCTCGCAGGATACACGTATCACCTGTGGAAATGGGACGCCACCATCGACATTATCAACACCAGTTTGGATCGTTATGGTGAATGGGGCCCCAATTACTGGTACAATCTCGAACGGTTGGCTACGTGCTACGAACGTACAGGGGACTATCAGTCCAGCTACAACGTCCTCCGGGAGTTGATGGCCGCCAATGCCCACGAAATGGATAGCCGAGTCGGTAACTTCGACAATCTCAATATGCGAGCGGCAAAACTAAGAGAAATGTACGAGCTTCCTTGAAAAACAGTTCCAACACCGTAATCGGTCGTATACCTGTTCTGGAGTGCCTGCGCGCCCAAAAGCGTAAGGCACTCCAGCTTTTTATCCTGGATTCTGCCCGTGACCTCGATGACGTGCGGGCTGCGGCACGCAACGTTCCCATTGAGCGCGCCACCCGTCAGGACCTGGATAAGCTCTCTGGAGGCGGCACCCACCAGGGCGTGGTCCTCCGCACGGGCCCCCTCCCCATTTTCGAATTGGGAGACTGGCTCAAACGCCCCCTCGCGAAGGATGCCTTTATCGTCATCCTGGATTGTGTGGAAGACCCCCACAACTTCGGCGCCATTGTAAGGTCAGCAGCGGCCTGCGGTGCGGCGGCCGTGATATTCCCCAAAGACCGAACCGCACCCATCAGCGCCACGACGATGAAGAGCGCCGCCGGGGCCATCGAGCATATCGACATGGTGCAAGTCACCAACATCGCCCGTGCCGCGACCCAGCTCAAGGAGCACGATTTCTGGATTGCCGCACTGATGCCCGAGAGTCGCCAGGTTCTTTGGGATGCGAATCTCCGGGACCGCATCGCCCTGGTCGTGGGCAACGAGGGCAAAGGCATACGCCCCCTCGTTGAAAAACAATGCGACCTCACCTTACGAATTCCCCTGTCGGGGCCCATAACGAGTTTGAACGCCTCCGTCAGTACCGCGATAGCGCTGGCTGAATGTGTGCGCCAACGGGTGGCGCACCCATCCCCACCATCACCTTAGTCGAGTACCGGCGGTGTGTCCAGATCCCGCTCTCGCAGTTTCTTCGCGTAATAGGTCACAATCCGGCGCAGTAGCTCATCCCGCTTGATGCCCTCTACTTCCGCCTTCCAACGCAAAAATGCCGCGACAGAGCGGGGCAGCGTAACGGTCATCTTCACCATGTCCGAAGGGTTGGTATCGCCCAGGTGTTGATCTTTTTTCTTCCGTTGCCGCGCGAGTTGGTCATTTTCCGACATAATTTCCTCCACGTATTTGCTCTCTTTATAGGAGTACGAGTTTCTACTATATGATACACCGTAGGAACTGCAATTCCAAAGATAACACGTTGGCACGTAAATACGGTAATCACGTAAGCCAAATTTCGCATCTTATGTCAATTAATCCTATAATAGCCCCACGTCGTCGATTCCCCTTGGAATCGGCCCTCTACGGGGGGCAAGGAAACGAATCAGTTGATTTACGCGCGGTCTCTAGCCCGTGCAGGGTAGGAGAGTGCGGGTGAATATCCTGGGTATCGGTGGCTACTCCCACGATTCGGCTGCGGCACTGGTGATCGATGGACAGGTCCGGGCTGCGGTGGCCGAAGAGCGGCTATCCCGCGTGAAGCATCAAGGGGGCGTCCCCCACCAAGCCATCGCCTGGTGCCTCGAGGAGGGCGGCATCGCCCCCGAAGAGCTGGATCACGTCGCGGGCTATATGCGCCCCGGACTTCGCCTCGCCAAACGATTACCCTACCGTGCCTGGACCGCCCTGCGCAGCCCCCTGTATTCCGCAGGTTTCGCAGGCTACGAGTTGGTGCACAATGCCCAATACATGCGGGGACTCCGCCAGGTCACCCCGTCCACAGCCCAACTCCACTACATGGAACATCACCCGGCCCATGCGGCGAGCGCTTTTCTCTGCAGCCCCTTTGAGCAGGCGGCACTCCTTTCCATTGATTACGTGGGAGAGTGGGCAGTCACCTGGACGGGCGTGGGGCGCGGGGGAGACATCCGCCGATTGCGACAAAGCAATTACCCCAACTCGTTGGGGGTCTTCTATTCCGCGCTGACCGACTACCTCGGCTTTCTGCGGGCCTCCGATGAGTACAAGGTCATGGGCCTGGCCTCCTACGGTGAGCCCACCTACTATGAGGCGCTCAAGGAAGTCATCCGCCCCCTGGACGATGGCTGGTATTCCATAGACAAACGGTGGACCGCCTGGCATTATCTCCCCGGCTCCCGGTGCGGCTACTTCAGCGATAAGTTTATCAAGCGATTCGGCCCTCCCCGCAAGAAAGACGAGTCCATTACAGCCCACCACCGCAATCTGGCGGCCTCGGCCCAGCGCCTCCTGGAGGATACAGTGCTCAATCTGGCACGACACCTCCACCGGGAGACCGGCCTCAAGCAGTTGTGTCTCGCCGGCGGTGTGGCCCTGAATTGCTCCATGAATGGCCGCCTTCTTCGTGAAGGACCCTTTGACGATATCTGGGTACAACCGGCTTCCGGCGATGACGGTATCGCCATCGGTGCCGCCCTCCAGCTCCACCACCAACTGGGTGGCACGCCCCGCAATTATGTGATGGAACACGCGCACCTGGGTCCCGAGGTCTCCAATCAGGAAATTGGCGCTTACCTGGAATTAACCAAGACCCCCCATATCAAATCGGACGACATTGCCCGTGACACCGCGAAACACCTGGCGGACGGAAAAATCGTGGGATGGTTTCAGGGAAAAATGGAGTTTGGACCGCGGGCACTGGGCAGTCGCAGCATCCTCGCCGACCCGACCCGGTCCAATATGAAGGACTTGCTCAATAAGTATGTTAAATTCCGGGAGGAATTCCGACCCTTCGCCCCCAGCGTCCTGGCGGAGCACGCCAACGAATACTTCGAGAACTGCACGGACTCCCCTTTCATGCTCTTTGTGTACCCGGTTCGCCCCGAAAAACAGCACGAAGTCCCCGCCATCACCCACATCGATGGCACCGCCCGGGTTCAGACCGTGACGGAAGCCGCCAACCCCCGCTACCACGCCCTTATCAAGGCCTTCGCCGACATAACCGGTACGCCCATGTTGCTTAACACCAGCTTCAATGTCATGGGCGAGCCCATCGTTCACAAGCCGGCGGACGCCATCCGGTGCTTTTACAGTACCGGGATGGACGTCCTTGCGATGGGGGACTACCTCATCGTAAAAGCCCCCACATCATAACGCCCTCAAGGACCACGAACCCACCATGCGCATCCTGATTCCCACCGTCGACTATCCGCCCATCGAAGGCGGGATCAGCACGGTGGCGCTTCAGGTTTCCCGGTCGTTGGCACGGCAGGGCCACGAGGTGACGGTTGTGGCTCCCTGGTTCCCTGACATGGAAGATTTCGACGAAAACGAGCCGGTACAGGTCGTGCGCTTTCCTGGCTACGACCGGGGCTGGTTTCGCCTGTTACCCCTACTCAGGAAGGCCTGGCCCCTCGTGGCAGATACGGACTGCCTGCTGGCCATCAACGTGGCCTACGGGGGCGTTCTGGGCCGCCTGGCCTATGCCTGGCGCGGCACCCCCTACATCAACTTCGCGTATGCCTACGAGTTTCTGAAGTTCGCCCGAAACCCGATAGCCCGCTGGACCCTACAGAGCATCTATCGCAAGGGCACGCGGTGTATCGCCATCAGCCGATTCACCCGGGAAAACCTCATCCAGTTTGGGGTTCACGAATCCCGCATCCGCGTCGTGCTGCCCGGCGCCCACCCGGCAACAACCCCGACCGAGGAAGCCATCGCGCGGGCCCGCCACCGCCTCGATCTCCAAGACGGCCCCCTGATTCTGGCCGCCGGTCGATTCATCCCCCGCAAGGGACATATCCGCCTTGTCGAGGCCCTTCCCCACCTCCATGAGCGGGTGGGCATGGCCCAGCTCGTGATGATTGGACGGGGTCCTGAGCGCACCCGCTGCCTTGAGAAGGCGGCCGCACTCGGAATTGAGGGCGCCGTCCGCTGCCCCGGCTATGTGGACGATGACACGCTTCAGGCCCTCTACCAATTGTGCACCTGCTTTGCCCTGCCCACGGGCGAAGATGAGCAGGGACAGGTTGAGGGCTTTGGCCTGGTTTTTACCGAAGCCCAGGCCCATGGCAAACCGGTCGTTGCGGGACGTTCCGGTGGTGTGACCGATGCCGTCCTGGATGGACAAACGGGAATCCTCGTTCCGCCCATGAGTATCGAAAAACTTACCGACGCCCTTTACACCCTCCTTTCCGATCCCGACTATGCCCGGGAACTGGGAGCAGCGGGCCGTCGCCGGGTGGAAGAAACCTTAAACTGGGACACCTTCTCCAAACGGCTGCTCGACGATGAGTGAGCACGCCTCCGACCGCCCCCTGCGCGTGGCCCACATCATCACCCGACTCTGTCAGGGAGGTGCGCAGGAGAACACGTTTCACACCATTCGACTGGCCAACCGGGAACGTTTTCAATGCGATCTCATCAGCGGCCCCACAACCGGACGCGAAGGCAGCATTGAGGCCGCGATCACCGAGGCGGGCATCTCCATCCAACGGGTCCCCACATTGATACGCACGCCCTCCCCCATTCACGACGCCCTCGCGTTGCGGCAGCTGACCTGGCTACTCGCGGCAGGGCGTTATGACATCGTCCATACCCACATGTCCAAAGCAGGCTTTCTGGGAAGGCTGGCGGCGGAGCGGGCGGGTATCCCCCATGTGGTCCACACGCCCCATGGCAATGTCTTCCACGGCTATTTCAACGGCCCGCTCACCCGTCTCTTCGTCTGGATGGAACGGCACGCCGCGCGACGAACCGACCGCATCATCGAGTTGACCCAGGGTGGCGTCGCCGAACATCTGGCCGAAGGCATTGGACAACGGGAACAATTCCGAGTCATTTTCAGCGGCATCGACACCCACCCCTATGAGGAGGCCGTGCGCAATCGGGAGCAAACCCGTGAAGCGCTGGGCATCCGTCCCGAAGATATTGTCGTCGGGGGCGTCGGGCGCCTTGAACCGGTGAAGGGTTTCACGTATTTTGTAGCCATGGTGAAGGCACTCACGGCGATGGAGCAACCGCTTCGATTTTTCCTGATTGGAGATGGTGCCCTGCGACCGGAGCTGGAACAACAGGCCACATCTGAGGGTGTTTCCATTGAGTTTCTCGGCCTCCGCGAAGACGTCCCCGCCCTGATGGCCGCATTGGACGTTCTGGTCGTCCCGTCGATCAACGAAGGCATGGGGCGGGTTATTCTGGAGGCCGGTGCCGCAGGCGTGCCCGTCGTCGCCAGTCGGGTAGGTGGCATTCCCGACATCGTGGATAACGGCGAGACGGGTCTACTCGCCCCACCCCGCGCACCGGAAGCCCTGGCAGAAGCCGTGCAGTTACTAATCCAGTCTCCCGAGCGGCGGCGCCTCATGGGTGCCACGGCCCGGGCAAAAATCGTACCCCACTATAGTCTCGAACATATGGTGCAACGCATAGAAACCGTCTACGAGGAATTATTACATGCGAACTCCTGAAACACAGGGTGATGAGTTTCTTTCGAAACAGCGCCTCCTGGTCATTTCACCCCATGCCGACGATGAGAGCTTCGGTTGCGCGGGCACCATGGCGCGTATCAAAGATCTCGGCGGCGAAGTCTATGTCATTTGCTGCTCCGTCGGCACGCTGAAACACTACGACGGCAAGGAAGAACTCGTGGACGGGAGCACCCGGGAAAAAGAGTTCGAATCGGTCATGGAATACCTCAAGGTCGATGATTATGAGTATCTCTACCGCGACGCGGAATCTCACCTGCGCCTTGATACCATCCCGCGCCGGGACCTCATCTCCAAGTTCGAACGGGAATCCCGACTGGCTCTGGATAAGCTCCAGCCCACCATGCTGGCCATTCCCGTTTCCTCCTACAATCAGGACCACGAAGCCGTGTTCCGGGCTGCCTTCACCGCTGCCCGCCCCGGTGTACCCAAAGACAAACCCGTCCAACCCCTGGTCCTCGGCTACAACAACACGTCCCTCTTCTGGAGCCTGGAACACGAAAAAATTCACATGAATTACTATGTGGACATCTCGGATTATCTGGAACAAAAACTCCATGCGCTCAGCCTCCACAAATCACAAATGCGCGATCCGATTCACCACTCCAGCGTGCAGAATGTGGAGTACGCCGCACGGCTTCGGGGCAGCGAAATTTCCGTCGCGGCAGCCGAGGGCTACATGCTTTTCCGACAGATTCTATAGCGCGGTTTCGGCCCCACACTGGAAAGCCACGCCCTACGGACGGTATACTCATAGCCTTTGAAGGGTGCCGTAGCGGTGCCACCATATCCATTCGCAACGCCGTCGGCGACCTCGTACACCCCCGCAAACGGCCCACCATGTCAACACAGGAAATCACGATGAGCGACCAGAAACTCGTAATCGGCATGCCCGCAGGCTCGCTGGCAGACCCAAACCGCGGCGGCAACCTCATCGATCTCCTTAAGCATGCGGGCTTTCCCACCAAAGGCTATGAAAAAGGTGGCCCCACCTCCTTCCCTGCCAATCAGGTACTCCTCGGTTGGGATGGCCGTCCCCAGGAATTCGGGGCCCAGCTCGCCATCGGAGAAATTGATATCGCCATCGCGGGCGACGACTGGATTCAGGAGCGCATCCTCGAATACAAGTACGAGTACGATCAGGAAATCAAGCTGGAAAAAGTGCTCTCCCTCAATCGCGGTGGCGTACGGCTCGTAATCATCAACAACCCCCTGGAAGACGACACGAGCTTTGACGAGTGGCTGCGCGAAATGCTGGTGCAGAAGCCTCTGCTCACCATGGTCTCCGAAATGCCCTATCTCGCCCTCGACTGGTTCCACAAGAAAATCGCCGACCTGGGCTTCCAGGATTCCCATAGCGGATTTTCGGTGCAGAAGTTCAAGACCCCGCCGAAAATCGATTCTGGCCTCGTCATCTACGAAACCTGGGGCAAGACCGAAGCAAAAGTACTCCAGGGTTCCGTGGACTTCGGCCTCGAGATCACCCAAACGGGAAGCGCCATCCGAAACTACGGCCTCCAGATTAGTGAAGAAGTGTACAAGTCGGAGACCGGAATCTGGGCCAATCCGAAGATTAAGGAAACACCCGAGAAGCTGGAACTGGCCCGCATGTTCCTCCTGAACCTCCAAGGCTCCATCTTTGCCGAAGACAAGCTCCTGCTGAGCTTCAACGCGCGTAACGAGTCGGTCGATACCATTGTGGCCTACCTGAGCGAAAACGCCCTCTTCGGCGACGAACCCACCATGAGCAAGGGCACGAGCTACACCGAGTTCAGCGTCCAGGTCAGCACCCAGAACAAGAATATGGGACTGGCCCAGGTACGCTACGAACTGGCCAAAATGGGCGCCTCCCACATCGAGACCATCCCCCTCGATTCCTGCATCACGGGCCTGGATGCCATCGACTTTTAGCCGCCCAGGCACTTCAATCACCCTTTTTTCGTACCCGGCGATCGACCTGCCCGCAATTTCTATCGTATCGCCACGGATGATGTGGGGTGCCCCCCTCAAATGAAGGATCGCAGCGGGGGAAGTTCGTAGGTGACGTTGATTCTTAAGCGCCGCCTGAAAGACAGGAACCCTTTCCCTCTCCAAACCATGGAGCGCCAGCGGCCCGCTGGCCGGGTATACACTCCGACAAAAGCACGTAGGAAAGAACCGCCCCAGCGCAGTGGACCAAGCCCCCCCAGCACTCCCCCATAGAAAAAGCCAGAGACGAACACGTGTCATCTCTGGCTGAATAAATCGCAATCAGAAAAACTACTCGGCGGGCAGACAAAGTCCATCGTCACCGGGGGTATCCCCCTCGCCACAAAGTCGGTAGCCGCCCTTGTTGTACAACTGGATAGCCCGCAGCATTTCGGAAAGGTCCAGCTGCCAGTCAAGATTATAATCCGCATTGTGGGGCGTGCAGGTCTTGCTGCCGCCCGCACCGGGACTGAATCCGTCTTCCCCCGTGGGGTCACAGCTGAATTCACCCATGTTGTAAAGCTGGATCATGCGCAGTAGTTCGCTGGAATCCAAAATCATGTTGTCGTCATTGTCACCGGCATGGCCGACACGGTCGCCCGTACTACCTGCCAATTCCGAGCCTACCACATACTTCTCAATGGGATCCGCCGTATCCGAACCCCAATCGTCGGCCGGCACCAACTCCGGACTCGCCTCCAGGGAGAAGGATACGTCCAGGGTCTTCCCCAGGGCCACGATGGGTTCCCCCGTCTCCTTGTTGTTCATAAAGCCCCGGAAGGGCGCTTTCATTTCGGCTTCATGTCCGTCGGGGGAAATCGAAATGGTCACAATGGAGTCCGGATAAACCGGCCCCTTATCCACCACCCAGTAAATCGCTTCACCGGTCGGAATTACGATTTCATCGGCATAGCCGGGAGGCGTGTCATAAAACACCCATTGGGTGTAGCAATCATAGTTACCGGGAACCAGACTCACCAGCCCCATGGCCTGTTCGTCTTGCGATGCGAAGAAGGCCGGGTCACCGGAATCTTCCAGGCAGCCGTGCAACAGATAGTGGCCCGTATTAAATTCCCCGTCGTAATACTCCACCTCCATGTTCATATCATAGCCCGTGGTCGTGGGGTAGTAGCCCCCCTCGTGCAAGGGATAGCCCGTTTCGTCATCCTCATCCATATCGATGGTCACGATGATGTAGAAACGTCCGGCACGCCCATCGGTAACCGCATTGCTGGTTCGGCCGATCTGACCCCGGGAGCGGAAATAGGCATACAGATTCTCCGCGTCGTGGCTAAACTTAAATTCCACGAGGTCCACATCGGGATGATCGACATAGGCAGGGACATCGTCCGGGCCATCGTGGTCCGTATCGTGTTGGTCATCGACAGGATCGGTATAGGAGGGAATCGTCGCCCAATCATCAAAACTACCGTCGATGGTTATGGAATGGATAGGTGCGGCAGGGGCACCCAAGGTCATGCCGATAAGGGAAAATGGGATGAGCCATTGAAGAGACTTCACAGTACTACAACTCCTGCAACTTGGTGTTATGCCAACCGGCACACGTGTTCTACGCTTTTACGTACATCCACCCCGCTCCCCTATCATACCGCCTTTGGTCAGAAATTGAAACTATTTATCGCGCTCTTCCCGCAATATAGCCAGGTAACGCACAATAGCGAGAATAATAAACAAAACAATAATGGCGACATAGGCTGCACGACCCACCGGAAGAGGGGAATCGGCTTCACTGCTACCCAGCACATACCCCACGATGGGGTCCGCCGTATCCGACGCCCACTCGGCACCGACGGCCAGCTCCCCACTGGCTTCCAGAGAAAATGAAACGTCGATGGTATCACCCAATGCAATAATCGGACTGCCACCCGGCCCATCCTTCATGAAGCCGCGATAGGGTGCTCGCATTTCCGCCTCGTGCCCGTCCGCCGAAAGAAATATCTCGACAATCGAGCTGGGATAAACCGGCCCACGATCCACCACCCAATAGATGGCTTCGCCGGTAGGAATAATGATCTCATTGGCATAGCCCGGCGGGGCGTCGTACCAGACCCACTGGGTATAACAATCGTAGTTCCCCGGCACCAGCGTAACAAAGCCCTGCGACTGCTCTGCCTGGGAAGCGTTAAAAGTGGCCGTATCGAGGCAACCATGGAGCAGGTAGTGCCCGGTATTGAAGGCCCCGTCGTAGTACTCGACCTCCATATTCATATCATAGCCCGTGGTCGTCGGGTAGTAGCCACCTTCATGGAGGGGATAGCCGGTCACGTCGTTATTGTCCATATCAATGGTGATAATGACATAGTACCGCCCTGCCGCCCCGGCATCCGCGTTCTGTGTCCGCCCTATGATGCCCCGGGAACGAAAATACCCATAGAAATTATCTTCATCATGGGTGAATTTGAACTCCAACAAGTCCACATCCTCGTGATCCACGTAATCCGGCACGTCGGACGCCTGATCATGGTCTGTGTCGTGTTGGTCATCGGCCGGGTCCAAATACGAAGGTACGGTGGCCCAATCATCGAAATTCCCATCAAGGGTAATACGGTGGATGGGCTCACCCGAAATAGAAAGAACGCCGAAGCCACACCCTATGAGCACCAAAATCGTACGTAGTATTGCCATTCAGAATTTCTCCACACCCCCGGCTGCAATAGAATCGACCGACCTGGCGCCAATCAAAAGAACCATGCCGAAAGCATACCCCAACAGACCGGAGAATCAAAAACCTGGACCGATCCCAATCGTCGCGTTACTCCCCCTCCCACACCGCACATCCACGCAGCAAAGGTGCCATAAGAGGGCATAATAAGAAATTCTGCTGCACGTTAAGTATAAAGGACCCAATGCCTCTCAAGACTGAGTACGATCGAAACCAGGGGAAAAAGTTTGAAGCGCAGGGTGCGACTCGGTTCACCGCCATACAGCATACCGTCCCACTATGGGAATTACATCGCCCGCCATAGCGTGCAATGAGGAAAATTCACACATACAATCGCAATATTCGCAACTTTATTACGCCCATTTGTCCAATATAACTAACACACTCTGCCGTACTAGTGCATACAACTGGACCACACATCTAGCCCCTTGACATTCTAGAAAAATACGCTATACTAGTGAGCATATTGTTTGGGGCATCTTATTCTGCTTTACAGGTATCTACCACCTTGCGGATTGGTCGTCCCTTACGGGTTGGTTCACAAAATCAATCTTAAACCCTATCCTCGCGGCGAGGATTTTAGGAACGAATAGCGGCACGAGATCACGGAGATCTCAAACTATCGGGCACTACCTTCCACAGGGCTCCATAAGCAATACCACCAGACCGTCCAGTTCAAATCCATGGACTACACATGGGCTGCGCCATTGCCATCCTATCGTGAAGCGTGTACTCATCGGCACCATACGTCGATGCATATGCGTCGTCCAAGGGGAACTGCCGGTACAATAAGGCTCCATCCCCGTGGTGGGGGGGAGGAAAAACGGCAGAAAGGAGGCATAACTGACGAGCATTTTCGTCACTTTTCTAGTTTTATTTTATTCGTATCGTATGTCTTAAATTCTTTTCTATGGAGAATACACTAATGTCTAAACAACTTGCGCCACAACGGCGTCAGGGTTTTACCCTCATTGAACTCTTGGTAGTAATCGCTATCATTGGCATCCTTGCCGCTATCCTTCTCCCCGCCCTTGCTCGCGCACGGGAAGCCGCCCGTCGTGCCAGCTGTGCGAACAACCTCAAGCAGTGGGGCCTTGTCCTCAAGATGTATTCGAACGAGTCGAGTGGCGAACGTTTCCCGGACCACCAGCCGTTCCAGGATGAACCCTTCGGGCCGGGCAGTAATGTATGGGCCATGGCCCTCGGACCGGCGGGCTTCCAGGTCTACCCCGAGTATCTTTCGGACTACACCATCGGCAAATGCCCATCTTCCACTTCAGAGGGTGCCGCCGACCTTGGTAGTGGACCCGACGATGGTCAAGCAAACTTCATGCAGGATCTCGGAGATCCCACCTCCTACCCGTTCAACCCGCTTAGCCCGGCCGATTTGCAGGGATGGTGCGAAGGTGCGAACGCGTGTGGTGGAGAGACTCCTTACTTTGGCACGTGGCGCCAGCGTAACAGTGCCGGTGTGCGCTCCATCTTCCAGTCCTTCGATTACAGCTACATGCACCACGTAATCAATGCCGAATGGATCGCCGCTGTCGAGGACAATGCGCATTTTGCAGATGCGCTGCGCGATGGTGGTGTTCTCGCCACTTCTGGTGACGACTGGGCGGGTGAAGTGACCGTTACTGCGCTCGCAGGCGGCACCTGGATCACGAATAACCCTACGGATAATTCGCTCACCTGCCTGGCGATGCGTGAAGGCGTGGAACGCTTCCTGATCACCGACATCAACAATCCCGCTGGCTCCGCCGAGGCGCAGTCCACGATTCCAGTCATTTGGGATAACGCGAGTATCTCCTCCACCTACTCTGGAACGACCGGTGCGGGTACTGCCCGTTTCAATCACGTTCCCGGTGGCGCGAACATCCTCTACATGGATGGTCACGTCAACTTCGTGAAATACCCGGCTGATCACGGCGCAGCCACTTGGCCCCTTAGCCGGGTCAGCATGGAAAACGGCTGGTAAGAAAAGTCGTTGCGAATCAGCTGAACGATTACTCTGCTGATTCCACAATTAAATAGCCTGGACGACCGAGCGCGGAGATGTTTTTTAAAAACTCTCCGCGCTTTTTGCGTGTCCGCCAAATGAGGCATTGCGCCGCGTACGTGCGGGTCTTGGCGCGGTAAATCAACGTTGAGGAAAAACACTTCGCTGTAGCTGATCACCTAACCCGCCAATTGATCCCCTCCTGCCTGTTTTCTTGTGTAGCGAGTAAGGTGAACAAGCGCAGCGGGCACCTGTGCGGTGCCCCCTTTTTGAATCCCCCGCCTTCCCACCCAAGTCTATTATCTTGAACTAAAACGGCTGTTGTGCTTCAATGCACTGTGGTCTGACTTCCCGTGTTTTGTGTTGTGGAATCAGCAGTGGTCGGGCCATCGTGTCGTTACCCTGAGAGAGCATTTTCTATGTACCGCCTATCTTTTCCGGCCATCCAACGGACGCTGTCCAGTTTACTATTGCTGGCGGGATTTCCTGCCTACGCGGTTGATTTCCAGCAAGACATTCAGCCCCTCCTCGCAGACCGTTGCTTCGCCTGTCATGGTCCCGATGCGGCCCAGCGAAAGGGCAAGTTGCGCCTCGACCAGGAGGCCGACGCGAAAGAGTCGGCCATCGTAGCGGGCGCACCCGATACCAGCGAACTGCTCAAACGCATCCTCTCCAAGGACCCGGAGGAGCAGATGCCGCCCCCGGAATCCCAGAAAGCGCCACTGACACCGGAAGAAGCCGCCCTCATCCGCGAGTGGATTGCCGAGGGCGCGCCGTGGAAAGGCCACTGGGCCTTTACGCCTCCCACGAAGACCCCGCTCCCCCCGGTCCAACATGCCGCCTGGCCGCGAAATGACATGGACCGCTTTATCCTGGCGAAGACGGAAGCCCGCGGACTGACCCCGGCGCCCGAAGCCTCCCGAGAGACCCTGATCCGCCGTGTCACACTCGACCTCACAGGCCTTCCCCCTACCCCGGAGGCCATCGACCAATTCCTCCTCGACAACAGCTCCGACGCCTATGAACGCCTCGTGGATCGGCTCCTGGCCTCCCCCGCCTATGGGGAGCATCTGGCCCGCACGTGGCTCGACGGAGCCCGCTACGCGGACACCAACGGATACCAGAATGACTTTCACCGGGTCATGTGGCCCTGGCGCGATTGGGTCATTGGGGCCTTCAACGACAACATGCCCTACGACCAGTTCGTCATGGAGCAAATTGCGGGTGACCTCCTCCCCCACGCCACCGAGTCCCAGCGCATCGCCACGGGCTTTAACCGCAACAACAAATCGGTCACCGAAGGCGGCTCCATCGAGGAAGAGTGGCTCGTCGAAAATCTCGTCGACCGGGTAGAAACCACCTCCACCCTCCTGCTGGGGCTGTCTATGGGCTGTGCCCGCTGCCACGACCACAAGTACGACCCCATTTCGCAGCGCAGTTTCTATGAGTTCTACGCCTTCTTCAACAGCACGGAAGACCGGGGCTTTTACCAGGAAACCCGGGGCAACGCGGGACCCCAGGTACAACTCCCCAGCTTCCAGCAACAACAGCAGCTCGCGAAACTCGACCAAGCTGTTGCGGACACCAAAAAGGTGCTGGAGGAAGCCCGGGCAACGGGTCGCGGCGACTATGACGCATGGTTGAGCGGCCTCGCATCTCCGGCGACCATGGAAACAGTGCCCACGCTGGAAGCCCCACTGAACGGCACCCTCGCCATCGCCAACCGGGCCGAGGAAGGCACGGCAGCGAAACCTGCGTGGAAATCAGGCCCCCTCGGCTCCGTCCTCGCCCTCGATGGCACGGCGGAATCGACCGTCGCCCTCGGCCAGACCGTCACCCTGAAACGAACTGCCCCCTTCAGCATCGCCCTGTGGGTCCGACCGGAGACTACCGGTGCCCTATGGTCCAAGATGGATGAGTCCCAGGACTATCGCGGCATCGACGCCCTCGTCACGGGTAACGGGAACCTCGAAGTCCATATGGTCAGCAAGTGGGACAGCGATGCCCTAAAGGTAGCCGCCAATGACGTGCTGACCCTGGGTCAATGGAGCCACGTGGCCATCACAAGCGATGGCACCGGAAAGGCCGCAGGCCTCCAGCTATTCGTGAACGGCACCTCCGTCGCCACCACGGTACTCCACGATAGTCTGAGTGGCCCCATTGACACCGAGGAACCCTTCCGCATCGGACAACGCACAGCATCAACCTATCTGAAGGGCGAAGTGGCCGGTCTAAGCGTCTTCGATGTCGCGTTGAATGAATCCCAGTGGAACGCCCATATCGACGCCCTCTTTGCCACCCTGCTCCCGGAAACTATCCCGGACAACCTCGCGGAAGTGCTACGGGAATACCATGGACGGCGCGTTGCCCTCCACAACCGGCCATACCAAATCGCAGTAGATGCCGCTACGAAAGCGCGCAACGACTTTGCGAAAGACATCCCCAGCGTTATGGTCATGCAGGAACGCGCCGAGCCCCGGCCGACTTATCTGCTCCAACGGGGGGCCTACGATGCGCCCGATACGAGCGAGGTGCTCCATCCCAACACGCCGGATTTCCTGCCCCCACTGCCTGAGGGCGCACCGCACAATCGGCTCGGTCTCGCCCAATGGCTGGTCGCCCCGGAGAATCCCCTTACCGCCCGTGTGGCCGTCAATCGCTTCTGGCAGATGACCTTCGGCAAAGGCCTGGTCAAGACCGCCGAAGACTTCGGCGTGCAGGGCAGTCCCCCGACCCATCCCGATTTGCTCGATGCCCTGGCCGTGCACTTTGTGGAAAGCGGGTGGGACGTGAAGGGCCTCTTCCGGGAACTGGTCACCAGCGCCACGTACCGCCAATCCAGCGAACTAACGGAACAGCTTCGCACCCTGGACCCGGAAAACCGACTCTATGCCCGGGCACCCCGTTATCGCCTTACGGCCGAAATGTTGCGGGACAACGCTCTGGCCATCAGTGGACTCCTGACCGCCAAGCGCGGTGGTCCACCCGCCATGCCCTATCAGCCACCGGGACTCTGGGAAGAGCTCGCGGGCGGGGCCAGTCAAGGCCCCTATAAGCAAGGCACGGGCGAAGATTTGTACCGACGGAGTATTTATACCCACCGCAAACGGACTGTGCCCCATCCCACGCTCAGCACCTTCGATGCACCCAGCTTCGAAGTTTGTCTGGCACGCCGGGGACGGACCAACACGCCGCTCCAGGCCTTGGCCTTACTTAATGACACCACCTATGTGGAGGCCGCCCGCCATCTCGCCCAGCGTATGCTGCTGGAGGTGGAGGGCGACATGAACGAACGCGTGGACTACGGTTTCCGCCTCGCCACCGGCCGATTGCCAACGCCTTCCGAGCGGAATACGTTACGGCAGGGCCTGGAGGCTTACCGGGCGCACTACAGCGCCGACCCCGATGCCGCAGCAGCCCTTATCGCTAACGGCGAGTCGGATGTGCCCTCCGCAATTCCAAGCGCAGAACTGGCGGCCTACATGCCCCTGGCCAGCGTTTTGCTCAACCTCGACGAAACCTTGACGCGGGAGTAGCTCTAGATGGAAACTTCATGCGAATCTACACACGGCGAACTCATTAGCGGCCACGATTCCAAAGAAGGGTTGACGCTGAAACTTTCTCGAAACGTCAAGATCACATTAATCTCCATTAAGATTGCCGGGCTGGTGATTCCACACACGTTGTTCATCCTGTATGTGGTATATCTTGCCCGTTATCAACTGGATAACTGGTACTACTTTCCCTTCGCGGCACAATTCTGGTGGGGCATTATCTGTCTTTTTCTATTGGCGGTGGTGGAGCTATTGGTAATGGCGGAAATCGTGAAACGTTCTGTAAATGGGGGCGCATCGAAATGGGTACCAAAATCCGAGGCGACTTGTTCCCGATGTCGCATAAATTAACCTAACACCAACACCAGGAATTTCGTTGACATGGACGCCTTAAAATTCGCACAGCAAATCAATCGCCGCGACTTTCTTCAACGCTCAGGTTGTAGCCTCGGTGCCGCCGCCCTGGGCCTCCTCGGCATGCAGAAAGCCGGGGCCAGCACCAAGTCGATTGAAGAAGCGGCGACCCATATCGCACCCCGGGCCAAACGGGTCATCTATCTCTTTCAGTCGGGCGCCCCGACCCAGATCGAGACCTTCGACTATAAACCCGGCTTGAAGGACCTCGACACCACGGAACTGCCTGACAGCATCCGCATGGGCCAGCGACTCACCGGCATGACCTCGGGACAGGCCAATTTCCCCGTGACGGCATCTCGCTTTTCCTTTGCGCAGCATGGGCAGAGCGGCATGTGGCTCAGCGAGCTCCTCCCCCACACGGCCAGTATTGCCGACGACATTTGTGTCATCCGCTCCATGCACACAGAAGCCATCAATCACGACCCGGCCATTACCTTCTGTCAGACCGGCTCTCAGTTGGCCGGACGTCCCAGCATGGGTGCCTGGGTAGCCTATGGCCTGGGCAGTGCCAACCAGAACCTGCCCACCTTCACCGTCATGATTTCCCGAGGCACTGGACGACAGGGCACCCAGCCCCTCTATGACCGCCTGTGGGGCAGTGGCGTCCTTCCCGGTCGTTACCAGGGCATCAAGTTACGCGCGGGCGAAGAGCCCGTGCTCTATCTCGCCAATCCCGCAGGCTGCAGCACCCAGGTCCGTCGGCAAATGCTGGACCAACTCCGTGACCTCAACGAGCAAAAATACACCGTGGCGCAGGACCCGGAAATCCGCACCCGCATCGAGCAATATGAACTTGCCTTCCGCATGCAATCCGCCGTGCCCGACCTCACCGACATCAGCGATGAGCCGGAACACATTCTGGAGATGTACGGACCCGACGTGTATAAGCCCGGCACCTACGCCCGCAACTGCCTCCTCGCCCGCCGCATGGCCGAGCGCGATGTCCGCTTCGTACAGCTCTACCACATGGGTTGGGATCACCACGACAATCTTCCTGACCATCTCACCAAGCAATGCCGCGACACGGACCAGCCTTCGGCGGCGTTGGTGAATGACCTGAAACAGCGGGGCATGCTCGACGACACCCTCGTCATCTGGGGCGGGGAATTCGGCCGCACGGTCTACAGCCAGGGCAAGGTCACCGATACTACCTACGGCCGCGACCACCACCCCCGCTGCTTCTCCCTCTGGATGGCCGGCGGCGGCATCAAGCCCGGCATGGTCCACGGCGAGACTGACGACTTCAGCTACAACATCACCAAAGACCCCGTCCACGTTAACGACCTCCATGCCACCATCTTGGATTGCCTCGGCCTCGACCACGAACGGCTGTCCATGCCCTACCAGGGCCTCGACGTACGCCTCTCCGGCGTCGAAGAACGCCATCCGGTAAAGGCAATATTAGCGTAGCGGGGACTGCACCGGCGTCACATACGTGAGCAAACAAAGTGCCCGTCTTGGCGGAATAGCTGCCGAAAAAAAGGAACGAAAGATTAGACAGTCGGGGCTGTCCCCCTTGCTCAAAATCTGCATTCCTACGGAGACCGTAGGAACGAGGCGAAGCCCGTCATTCCACACAAGAGGGGGACGGCCCCGACGGTTACGGTCGTGATACAGGGCGGAATACGTGGGCTAACCACGGAGTCCATGTGCGTGGGATAGGATTTATGACGTCGGTGCAGTCCCCGTCACGCATACGCCCCCTTCTTCGTCATCATGTCGGCATACCAGGCCACCAGCTCCTCCGGCGTAATGTCGCCCACCTTGTCGTTGCACCGTGAAAATGCACCTGGCATGCGCTCATAAGGCTCCAGGCCCTCTTCCATGGGCCCGACCACCCCAAGGAGCCATCCATCCTTGCCCGCCCAATGCGCTGCGGGCATATGATAACGAAACACGTGAAATACCGCCGCTTCGTTACCGGGAATAGGATGTACCACCTCTTTCAGGTGGTCAATGCTCTCCGGCGAAGCTTGTAATTCATTGGGATGCAGCATCCAGTAAACTAAAGCGGCTTCCGCCTGTTGGATGGATGACGAGAAGTCCGTGGGGAGTAGCTCAGACCTCTCCATGGCACGCAGTCCATGAAAGAGCATATAGCGCATTTCTGGTGACTCCGCGAGGACCCGCACCTCCTCCCTGGTCACCGTTTCTCCGGCATCAATCTTCTGCCCAATCGGGTCAAGCCGCAGTAGCAGACGCTCGTCCCGCTGCCGGGCTCCCCGGGACACCGAAGCCAAACGCCAGCCGATGAAGACCACGAACAGGATAAGCAATGTACCAATTACGTACCACATAGAATCTTCCCTCCCTTCGTCATTGGCTCACGTCATTATGGTCCATCTCGACCCATTTTTCGACCCCTGCCACCCATAAAAATACCACCGCAAAGCCAGATGGCCCTGCGGTGGCAGTGGAGTACTATCGTTATCAACCCCTGCGGCGAAGTGCAGAGACGCCCACCAAGGTCGTCAGCGCCAATCCAAAGAGAAAAATATCACCCAAGGATTTCTTGAGGGTTTCTATTATCTCACCTTTCGACTGGGGGCATCCCACCGGCGCTTCGCCTTCGCCTTCGCCTTCGCCTTCGCCTTCACCTTCACCTTCACCTTCACCTTCACCTTCGCCTTCGCCTTCGCCTTCGCCTTCGCCTTCGCCTTCACCTTCACCTTCACCTTCACCTTCAC
>JAUIMA010000042.1 GCA_030432675.1 Candidatus Hydrogenedentota bacterium
ATGTCTGACGGTCCATGACGTCGAAGACGTCTTGGCCGCCGTAAAGCGCGTGTTGGAGAAGTAAAAAAGGACCTAAGCGACGAAAAGGACTTAAATGACAAGGGGCGTGGGGTGATTGACCGAAATCTGAATTTACCCATGCCGGACCAATCCTCCTTGGTAGCGACGCCCCTCAGCCACGTCGATTTCGAAATCTCCAGGGAACCGCGCTTCACTATTGCCCCCGTCATTTAGGTCATTTGCGTCCTTTATGTCCCTTTCCCCTCCCCCTGCACGCCGTGTACTA
This sequence comes from Candidatus Hydrogenedentota bacterium, assembly GCA_030432675.1. Classification (GTDB taxonomy): domain Bacteria; phylum Hydrogenedentota; class Hydrogenedentia; order Hydrogenedentales; family JAEUWI01; genus JAEUWI01. The sequence continues at coordinate 287 of JAUIMA010000042.1, forward strand.
TAGGCCAACCAACTCAACCATCAACGCTCAGAAGATCCCATGTGTGGTATTGCTGGAAAACTGAATTCTGACCCAAGCCGCCCGGTCTCCGCGGAGCTGCTGGCGGACATGTGCACCCTCATGACCCATCGGGGGCCCGATGACGAGGGCATTCACACCGAAGGGCCCGTGGGATTGGGGCACCGCCGCCTCAGTATTATCGACGTGGGGGGCGGCCACCAACCTATCTCCAATGCCGACGACTCCCACTGGATTGTCTTTAACGGCGAGATCTACAACCACCAGGAACTGCGCCAGGAACTGGAGCAACAGGGATTCCGCTACAAGACCCACACCGATACGGAAACGATTCTCCATGCCTACGCGGCCTATGGCACCGATTGCGTGGCCAAATTACGCGGCATGTTTGCCTTCGCCATCTGGGACGCGCGAAAGCAACGGCTATTTCTCGCCCGGGACCATTTCGGCATCAAGCCCCTCTACTACACCCAGACCACCGACGCCTTTCTTTTCGCCTCAGAGATGAAGGCCCTCTTTCTCGATGACGCCGTCGATGAAGCCCTGGACCTCACGGCCATCTACGATTACTTTACGTTTAAATTTGTGCCCGGCCCCCGCACGCCTTACCAAGCTATCCAGAAACTACCCCAGGCCCACTGGATGACCGTAACTGGCGACCAGGTGCGCATCGAGCGTTATTGGCAACCCACCGTAGCCCAGCCCATGCCCGGCAGTGAAAGCGAGCACCTGGAAGCCCTCGAGCGCCTCCTCCACGATGTCGTCGATGAGCAACGCATGAGTGAGGTCCCCCTCGGCGTCTTCCTCAGTGGGGGCGTGGACTCCACCCTCATCGCCCTCCTCCATAGCAAGCTCACCGACCAACCCGTGTCGACCTTCGCCATGGGATTCCATGGCCAGAAGGGCTTTGACGAATCCAACTATGCCCGTCAGGCGGCAGAGGCCTGTGGTGCCCGGCACCATGAGTTTCATTGCGGCCCCGAGTCGGTCGCCGACTTGCCCGACATGCTCTGGCACGTGGAAGAGCCCCTTTCCGATGCGGCCATGCTGCCCCTATTCACCCTTTGCCGGGAGGCCGCGAGACACGTAACGGTGGTTCATTGTGGGGACGGAGCTGACGAAGCCTTTGGGGGCTATCCGCGTTTTTTCTGGGATGAAGTCGCGACCCAATTCGGGCGGGTGCCTGGCCCCCTGCGAAAAGGGCTGCTGGCCCCGGCCTTTCGCGCCCTCCAGCGCCTCCCCGAGCCCGCCCGCAACCTGGGCCGACGGGGCGACAAGTTCTGTCAGTATGCAGGCCTTTCGCCCGCGCGGCGCTATCTCAATTGGTTCACCATGGTGCCCGACGAGACCAAACACCAGCTTCTCCACCCGGAGCTCTTGGATGCAGTGGGGGAACATCGGTCGGCCGTGATCTTTGAGGCCCTCTTTCAAGACGCGCGGCAACTGGGCCTGGACTCTCTGGGGCAACGTCAGTATTGCGAGCTACATAATTTCGTGCCCGACGATCTCATGCTCAAGGCCGACAAACTCGCTATGGCCTCGGGACTGGAAGGGCGCTTCCCCTTCCTCGACCCCCGGCTCGTGGAATTTGGTTTATCCCTTCCCACCGGGGAAAAAATGGGGCCGCGTCACCTCAAGATATTGCTGAAAAAGCTGCTGGCCAAACACATGCCCCACGATTTCGTCTACCGAAAAAAGCAGGGCTTTGAAGTACCGGTCACGTCGTGGTTTCGTGCGTCGCTGAACGAAGAACTAAACGACATGATTCGTGACCTGGGCTCCGACGGCGATAGTCTTTTTAATCCGGCCTATCTCCAGACCATGCTCACCCGCCTCCATGGTGGGGACAGCACGGCGGGGCGCCACGCCTTCTCGGTTTATGTCTTCGAACATTGGCGCCGGCGCTTCGCAAGTCCACGCAACGCGTGCCGGGAATACCTGGCGGCCCTGCGCCGTGTCTAGCTGGGAAGAAAAAGGCACCCGCCGGGTCTGGTGGGGATGCGGGATAGCCCTCCTGCTATGCACCCTCGGCCTCGCAGCGCTTTCGCACCATTTTGACTACGGCAGCGACATGCGGTCTCGGCCTATCTTGCCCTTCGTCGGCCTGCTCATGGGCGCGGCGCTGGTATATTTTGTGGGCGTCTATATGGCCCTTCAGACGGCCCCGACCCAACGTCTTGCCTTCGGCATCTTCGCGGTAGGCGCCCTCATGCGACTCATCCTGGCCACCTCTCAGCCCGTCCTCGAAGACGACTATTACCGCTATCTCTGGGACGGCGCCGTGACGGCCCACGGGGAAAATCCCTACGGTGTCATCCCTCTGGATGTGCAGGAACGGGACGAAGATATCACGGACACACTCCTCGCCTTGGGCGATGAGGCCGGCATGGTGCTGGAACGGGTCAACCATCCACAGCTCGGCACCGTCTACCCTCCCGTGGCCCAGGCCGCTTTCGCCCTGGCCCATGCCGTTTCACCCTGGAAACTAAGCGGACTTCGCCTCCTCTACTACGCCCTGGATTGTGCCGTTTTTGCCCTGCTCGTGGCCTTGCTACGACAGCTTGGTCGCTCCCCCCTGCTCACCGTCATCTACTGGTGGAACCCCCTCGCCGCCAAAGAGATTTACAACAGCGTCCACATGGATCTCCTACTCGTACCTCTACTGCTGGGCGCCGTGCTGCTGGCACTCCGGGGCCGAATTATTTGGAGTATGCTCCCTCTTGCCCTGGCCGTGGCCACCAAGCTCTGGCCTGTGTTGTTGCTCTTACCCCTCCTCGCAACGGCACGACACACGCCCCGAAAGGCGGGCATTGCCCTGATCGTCTTCCTGCTTGGCAGCGGCCTGTTACTGAGCCCCATACTCACCATCACGGCCCTGAAAGACGAGTCGGGCTTCGTCGCCTATGGCAGCCGCTGGGAAATGAACGACGCCCTCTTCATGGTCTTCCCCTGGATCGCCGAAGGCGTGGCCCATCTGTTCCAGATGGATTTATCTCACGGTACGGCCCATCGTGCAGGAAAGGCCCTGGTCGCCCTCCTCACCCTCGGCGTGGTGGCCTGGGTCACCCGCACGGCCTATCGTTCTCATGGGGCGGTCGGGCACCACGCCGCCCACAGCCTGTGTGGCGGATTACTCGCCATCGTGGGGGCACTCTTCCTCCTCAGCCCCACCCAGTTCCCCTGGTACTTTCTCTGGCTCCTGCCCTTGCTGTCCCTCTATCCCAACCGCGGCCTGATGCTGCTGACGCTGGTCCTGCCGCTGTATTATCTACGTTTTTACTTCGAGGCCCGGGGCGCCGTTGAATTTTTTCACTACCGCATCGTCTGGTTTGAGTACCTCCCCGTCTGGTCCATGCTCCTCTTCGATGCCTATCAGAAAAAGTCGCGGATGGGGCGGGCGACAAACGTGCTATGCTGAAACCGGACGATACCCCCTGAACAACCCGAATTTGTGGAGAATCCCCATGCGTCTTATTCCCCGCACCGCCCTGCTCACGGCCCTGCTCGCTCTTTTCCCGGTTTTGACCGACGCCGACGATTCCGGTGCGGCCCTATCCTTCAGCGGCACACTCCTTCGCGCCCAGCCCACCGCCGATGTGGTGCTCGTCAAGACCGCAACCGGCACGGAACGCCCGGTGCGACTCTACGGCATCGCTTGTCCGGTCGCCGGGCAGGTAAACGCCACCCTCGCCAGTAACCGGATCGCAGGCTTCAATCAACGGGAAGCCGTCGATGTAGAGGTACTCACGGAAGATTCCGACGGCCTTCCCGTCGCGTGGCTTCGCCTGAAGGATGGCCCGAGCCTCAACGAGCTCCTCGTTCGCGATGGCTTTGCCTGGTGGGATGAGCCCAACGCGCCCGACGCAAAAAAACTCAGCAACCTTATGGTCGAGGCCCTCCAGGAAAAACGGGGGCTATGGAAAAACGCCGCCCCCCTGGCACCTTGGGATTACCGCACCAGCCATGGCCTGACAACCGTTCGCTACACCGTCATCGCAAAAAAAGCAGAGCCCATCACGCCAGCACCCGTGCCCAGCGAAACGCCCACCATCGCGGCGAAGGGGACCCCGAAACCCAAGCCTGCGGGCCTTCCGGAAATCCCAGAGGACTACATGGGCCTGGTGGTTAAACACCAACCCCGCATTGCCCGCGACAATCAGGGTAACGCCCTGGGCCTGACGGCGAGCGATATCAACAAGATACCCGGTGCGGGCCAATTGGGCTTTCAGAATGGCGACATCGTCCAGTCCATCAACGGCATCAACCTGACCAACGAGGCCCAGCTCTTTGGACTCGTCAGCCAGTTGCAGGGAGCGAAAGAGCTCAATATTAAGGTCAATCGCGGTGGCAAGCCCGTCGTGCTCAAGATCCCGCTCTAAACGGCAACGGCCCAACACGAAACAAACCACTTCCGATTACATTCCGTATGGAGTTGCGGAATATAACCACCAGCGTTTAGTCTAGTGCCATGGTGATTCTCGATCGGTAAACAGCGCCCGGGTGCGCTCTCAGCAGAGCCCATCCCGGACGATCGGAAAGCGGTACGTGATTGCAATCCCGTGAGCAAGAAATAAAAGAAGGCGAAATGTTGGGCTCCTACCGCGTCCTGAGCACCTTGGGTTCAGGCGGTATGGGAGTCGTCTACGCGGCCTGGGATACACGCCTGGAGCGGAAGGTCGCGCTCAAAATGATTCGTGGCCACCTCCTTTCCGATGAGGCCGTCCGGCGACGATTCCTACGCGAGGCCAAGGTCGCCGCCCGCGTAGAGCACCCCAACGTGGTGCGCGTATATCGCCTCGAGCCCATAGGGGACGATTTAGCCATCGAAATGGAGTGCATCGAGGGCAGCCCCCTGTCTACCGTAATCAGTGGCTCGCCCTTGCCCCTCGGCCACGTGCTCAACTATATGGAGCAGGTGCTGACGGCACTCGTGGCCTGCCATGAGCAAGGGGTCATCCATTGTGACCTGAAACCCGGCAATCTGCTCATCACCCCCGACGAAAAAGTCTATCTGGCCGACTTTGGCATCGCCCGGGCCCTCGACCTGAGCGCACCGGAGGGTGCCACCCTGGCGACTCGGACCGGACCCTTCTGGGGTACGCCCCGCTACAGCCCGCCGGAAGCCTGGGAGGATTCGAAACCAAATTTCCTATGGGATCTCTATGCCCTCGGCGTCGTCATGTATGAAGCCCTAACGGCCGAGTCGGCGTTTGACGGCAACACCCCGGCGGCCGTAATGCGGCAGGTGATCCTTTCCACGCCCACCCCGATAGGCGAACGGCGGCCAGACGTGTCACTGGAACTGGCGGCCCTTATCGCCGACATGATGGATCGCGACCCCGCACGACGCCCCCCTTCTGCAGAGGCAGCACTGGAACGGCTCCAAGGCCTCCCGGAATATAGCGAGGAAATGGCCGAGACGCTGCCGATGGAGCGTATGCCCCCCACCACGCGTGCTCGAAAAGCCACCCAGCGCACGTGGTGGATAGCAGCGGCTGCATCCCTCCTCGTGGCGTTGGCACTCACCGTTTTCGTCGGCCCATTCAAAACACCCCACGTACCGGAGGATGAATCGGAGGCAAGGATAGTCACCGATGTCCACCCCGACATCGAAGCAATCGTGGCGGAGCTACCGCAGCCCGAGGAATTTACACCGACGTCCCATGGCGCCCATTTCGTTTATGACGATGGCATACACGGTCCCGAGCTGTGGCACATCGACGTCTCCGGCAAAATGGGTATGGTGATGGACATCGTTCCCGGCCCAGTAGGCTCCCACCCCCGCCGGTTGTTTCACATCCCCAATTCGAGCACCGTCTTGTTTGCAGCACAGACCCCAACGCAGGGAGAGGAACTTTGGTTGGCCAGAAAGCACGGTCCCGATGTCTTCCACGTGGATATAGTCCGCGATATTATCCCCGGTCCCATGGGAAGCGAACCGTGGTGTTTCAGCGAGCTGAACGGGTTCGTTCTGTTTTACGCCACAACGCTCGATAAGGGTCGGGAACTCTGGATGACCAATACCCGTGAGCAACAAACGGCCTTGGTTGAGGACATCTTCCCCGGCAGGAACGGCTCCGCCATGATGACCCCCAAGGTAACTTGGGATGCAAAGACCATGTATTTCATGGGACTGAAGAGTAATGAGTACGGCCAATTCCTTTTCGAATATGAGGCTGATACCTATGCCGTCAAGAGTATCGCCGAGATGTTTGACGACGCGGGACCGATGAGTGTGATGGGAGACTCGGTGTTCCTCGCCCATCGTGACGAGATCCATGGCACAGAACTCTGGGTCTATCGCAGGGGAGGGGAGGAGATCCAGTTTGTCGCCGACTTGCTGGAAGGACCGGACTCTTCCAACCCCGACGAATTGTTTACCTGGCAGGACACGTTAGTCTTCCGCGCCACGTCGCGAGAGGCCGGCACCGAATTATGGATTTCCGATGGGACCGCCCAGGGCACGCGTATGCTGCTGGATATCAACCCGGGCGTCGAGAGCGCCAATCCCTACGGGTTCATCGATGCCGGGGATCTGCTTTTCTTCCGGGCCACAGACTCTGCCCACGGCACCGAATTGTGGATGACGGATGGCACGCCCGAGGGGACAAGACTTGTCGCCGACATTTGGGAAGGCCCGGAATCGGCAGACCCCTATAGCATCGTCGCCACCGAAGACCGCGTCTTTTTCACCGCACGGGAACCCGAATTCGGAGAAGAACTTTACTGCTATCACTTGGAAGGCAAAACAGTCGAGCGCCTGTCTGATTTCTGGCCCGGGCCCGGGAATGCTGAGCCCTACGAATTTCGTGTCGTCAACGACCACATCGGTATGTTTCGGCTGAAGCTCTCACCCGGCGTGCCTGCCGTGGGCTCCATCAAGTGGAGTGAAGACCCGCCTCTCCTTACGGTCTGGCCCCTCCCCACGTCAGTCAGCGTGTCCGAGGAAGAACCAGACGCCCCACGCTGAATCCGAAAGCCCTGCTGGTTGATCCAACGTCACCATTCTGCTAGCGTTGACCGCCGTGTGACGTGGCCCCCTCAGGGCTTGCTACTATCGAATGCTTCCGGGAGAATGCTCATGAGTAATACCGTCTTGGATCGTAACCTCTACTTCGTTCGCGAACATGTCGGCATGCTCAAAGCCGCGAACAACTTCGATATTCTAAACCCGGAGACCAGTGAGGAAATCCTCCACTGCCGAGAAGACAACCTGGGCATTATCACCAAGATGCTCCGCTTCACCGACTACAAGCGGATGACGCCCTTTGAAATTGAAATCCGCACGCCCGACGGCCAGCGTCTCATTACCATCCGCCGCGGCGTCAGTTTCTTCTTGTCCAAGGTGGAAGTCTTCGACGAAAACAATCAACTCATCGGTGGATTCAAGCAGAAGTTCTTCAGCCTGGGCGGCGCCTTCCGGGTATTGGATCCCCAGGACAATGAGGTATGCGCGCTGAAGGGCAAATGGACTGGCTGGGATTTCCGCTTCCTGGCCGGCGAAACGGAACTCGCCCAGGTCAGCAAACAATGGGCGGGCCTCGGCAAGGAACTCTTCACGTCGGCCGACAACTACGTCCTGAAGATCAGCGATGACGTGCCTCCCGGCAGCCCCATCCGGAAACTCATCCTCGCGGCCGTCATGTGCATCGACATGGTGTTGAAGGAATAGTTCAGGGACCGCTCCTCAATTTCGTGAGCTAGAGTGGGATAGGCTTCCAGCCTGTCACGTCGGTCGCTCAAAACACCCAAGAGCGCGACGTGTAGTGCGTAACACCCTGTATGGCCATAGCCAAATTTTCACGACTTCGCGCGATCTGGTATATCGAGGTTACGATGCGTCAGCCTGGAAGGCTAACCCACTTTGGCGCACCTTTGAAGGCCTGGAGTCTAGAGCTTCGCTACGACGTGGGGACAATGCGTGTAGTCGTGATGCAACGCCAAGCTGCTTCCATCACACCCGATGCTTCCGGCCCGGCAATAATGCTGCAAAAATTCCAAGCAAGGGCAGGTAGGCGCACACCTGGAAGACATACCCGATACTCGTCCAATCCGCCACCTTGCCCAGGGCCGCCGAAGCAATCCCGCTGATACCAAAGGCGAATCCAAAAAAGAGTCCCGCTACCAGGCCCACCCGCCCGGGCACCAACTCCTGGGCGAATACCAGAATTGCAGAAAAGGCCGACGCCAGGATGGCCCCGGCAAACATACTCAGCACCACCGTGCCCGTCAGGCCCATGTGGGGCAGTGCGAGCGAGAAGGGCGCCACGCCGAGTATGGACACCCAGATAATGGCCTTCCGGCCAAAGTGATCACCCAGAGGGCCACCGGCGATCGTGCCTGCGGCTACCGCAAACAAGAATACAAAAAGATAAATCTGGGATGTCTGCACGGAGACCCCAAACGTATCGATGAGATAAAAGGTGTAATAATTCGTCAGGCTGATCATGTAGAAAAACTTGGACATAATCAGCACCACAAGTATGCCCAGGGCGAAGGCGGTCGCGCGACGGGACAGGTCATACTTTCGCTTCGTGGGCCCAGCGGATGCCGGGGTGCGCCGTCGCGCGTCGAGGTGGGCGGCATACCAACGCCCCACCATGGACAAGACGATGATCGCCACACAGGCAATGAGGGAAAACCAAAGCACGGCGCCCTGCCCTCGGGGCACAATGATCCACGCGGCCAGCAAGGGCCCGAGGGAACTCCCGAAATTGCCACCAACCTGAAAAAGGCTCTGGGCAAAACCATGACGGCGGCCCGCGGCCAAATGGGCCAACCGTGACGCCTCCGGGTGGAAGATGGCCGAGCCCGCGCCGATCAGGGCCGCCGCCACGAGCACAACGCGGTAGCTGCCCGCGAAGGACAAGAGCACCAGTCCACACAGGGTAATACCCATCCCCATGGCGAGGGAATAGGGCTTGGGGTTGCGGTCGGTGTAGAGCCCCACAAGAGGCTGTAGCACCGATGAGGACATCATGAAGGCCACGCTAATCAAACCGATTTCTGTGAAGGTGAGGGTGTAGTTTTCCTTCAGCAGGGGATAAATCGCAGGCATGACCGCCTGAATGGTGTCGTTCATCATGTGGGACATGCTGAGGGCCACCAACACACCCATGGTCGTCGTGTTGACAGGGGCAGCGGGCGCCGGCTGAGCGGATTCGATTTCGTGCAGGACCGCGTCTTCGGCGATTTCGTTCATGGGGTACTCCGGAAAACTACAGGGAAAGACGGGATTATACGTAAGCCCGACGCTATGCGCACGAATACGCCACCCCAATCACAAGTCCCCACATGTCTTGTTCCCGATATCCCTGAAGCCTCTGCGTCCCGGGGTGTTCATCTTGACCGACTCAAGCGAAAGCTTAGCTCAACCGAACAGAGGGAAAACGGGCAATAGCCTGTTTGGAGCACAGATGCAGCGCTGGACGGTGTCTCTTATTCCGCCAGTAGTCGGCGCTGGAGAAGGGCCGACATATTCCGTCGACCATCCGCTACCAGATACACGTAGACCGCGCTGCCCTCCACTTCGTAAATGATGCGGTAAGGCTTGAAAAAAAGCTCCCGAAAGTCCGTCACTCCGCGTTCCAGGAATTCTTTGGGACACACACCCCGGTGAGGAAGATCACAAAGGCTTTGAATGACAGTATCAATGTTTTCGTAGACATAATCGGCTGCTTCTGGAGAGTCGTTGTCCGCGATGTATTCGTAGATGTCGATTAGATCCCGCTGCGCCTTTTCCGTAAGGAAGACTTCGTACGTCATCAATCTATATTACGTTTCGCACGGAATTTCGCAAAGAATTCGTCTGCGGGAACGAACTTTCCTTCTTGGACATCCTTCCGCCCTAAGGCCAGGATCTTTAACAGCGCGAGGGTTTCCTGGGTGCGCTCGTATTCTGCGAGGCTCTGCATGATGGCTTTGGCCTCGCCATTCTGAGTAATTACGAGGGGCTCCCCATCCTTGCCGAGCTCGCGGACGATTTCCGCCGCGTGGGCCTTGAGGTAGCTGATGGGTTTGATTTGGGTGGAAAGTCGCATGGAATATCCTTTCTATCGTATCGAACTTAATATAGACCGAATATGGGTCATGCGTCAAGAGCGCGAAAGCGACACCTTGAAACTTGGTGTACGAGGTGGACCAGCAGCACCGTCCACCCAGTCCACCCCCGTCCACCAAGTCCACAGCCCCCCAAGGTATCCCACAACGCACGAAGTGGGTCTTTCACGGTATAATGCAGGGAATGAGTCCACAGCGACCCATTTCTCGCCAATACGTCCTATAAACTGCCCAAATCCACCCCGGGAAGCCTATGAAACCGCTCAAAAACATCGTTATCGATGCCCAGAATGGCGATACGGAGGCCTTTAATGCCCTCGTGTCCCGATTCGGCGGCACAGCCCATGAGCGGGCATTCGCATGGCTGGGCGACCACCATCGGGCGGAAGAGGTGGTGCAGGAGGCCTTTCTCGAGGCGGCGCTGAAGATTCATCAACTCCAATCGCCCCACGCCTTCTCCTCCTGGTTTAAACGTATCCTGGTGAAGCAATGCGACCGGGTGACCCGGAAGAAGACACTGCCCACGGTAGAATTGATGCACGGTTCCGACGTGGCTGCCGAGTCGGCGGCCCCCGAGGGGCTCCTGCAGACGCAAGTCCCTCAAACCCTTTTAGAACAGGGCCTTACACAGCTCACAGACGATCAGCGTGCCTTGCTCCATGCGGTCTATTGGGAGAACACCCCCCAGAAAGCCATCGCCGAAAAACTGGGACTCCCCCTGACCACGGTAAAAAAGCGCCTCTACAATGCCCGCCAGAAACTGGCCCGCGTGGTGGAACCGGTGCGAGCATCTGCGGACGAACTTCCGGCGGAAACGGCGGCCTTTTCGCCCGAAACCCAGATATTCATGGCGGCGTGGCATGGACACCGCGCACGGGTACAATCCCTGTTGCAGGAGCAGCCCGACCTGCTCCATGCGCGAAACAGCGAAGGCCTCTCCCTGTTACTCTTTGCGGCCCACGCGGCCCACTACAGCCAGCGCGATGAAATCATCACCAGCCTGTTGAGCGCCGGTGCCCAGCCCGACTTTTTCGCGGCGGCAGCCCTCGGGCATCAAACCCCTGTGCTCCGTGCCCTGCCCGCGACCCCGGTGGATACGACGGGCCCCTGGCACCGCACCGCCCTGCACTGGGCCGTCTGTGGAGGCCACAAGGCGCTCGTAACGGCCCTGCTTGACCATGGTGCCAATCCAAACGCCGTGGATCACTGGGGGTGCACCAGCGTGCACCTGGCGGTGGATTTCGGCCACGATGCCCTACTGGGGCTCTTACTCGCTCGGGGTGGTGATCCCCTTCGGGTAATGAACAACGGGAAGAACTTGCTCCATCTCGCGGCCTGCAACGGCAGTGATGGGCTCCTTGACCGGGTACGCCATGCGGGCCTGCGCCTGGATATTTTCACGGCGGCGGCACTGGGTCACGTGGGCCTGGCCGACAAATTAATCCACGCCGACGGGGACGCCCTCACCCGAAAATTGCGCATTGGCGCGACGCCCCTCCAGATTGCGGCAGAGCGGGGTCATACGACCTTGTGCCATTACCTCCTCGACCGGGGTGCGGCACTTGATCCCATCAGCGCCATCGCACTGAACAATGAGACCGCCCTGTTTGAGTTGCTGGAACGGCAACCCCGCGCCATCGACCGCAACGCAGGCTCCTTTGGTTTTACCCCGTTGCACGCCGCCTCGGTGCGAGGGCGGGATGATCTGGTGCAGCAACTCCTCTTACACGGTGCGGATGTCAATCGCAGTGATCGCATGTTCCGAAAGACCCCCATGGAAGAGGCCTTGTTCTTCGGGAAAGAAAGTGCCGCCCGCTTGCTCTACCGCTACGGTGGACGAGTTGCCATGCCGGGCGGCCTGCCCCGCTGAAAACGTCACCTTACCCACAGTTGAATCCCACGGGACCCCATCTGCCCACAGAGGCCGATCAGGGGATCACGACGACACGAAACTTGATAGAAATCGCGGGCAGCCACTATACTCTGCCCTCCTGACCCCACTAACCCGCTGCGGCCTCGCGCTGCACTTAGAGGCCCTCGGCCTCCGGTTACCTACCGATTTTTCACGTAAAACTCATTGAGAAAACAAGGAGAATACACCATGGCTGTTGCCACCACAGACCGAATTCCGGCTATCGACCACGCCCTGCCCTACAAGGTTGCGGACATGAGCCTGGCCGACTGGGGCCGCAAAGAACTCGACATCGCTGAAATCGAAATGCCCGGCCTCGTTGCCATCCGCGATCGGTACGCCGCCGACAAGCCCCTCAAGGGCGCGGTCATCATGGGCTCCCTCCACATGACCATCCAGACGGCCGTGTTGATTGAAACCCTCGTCGCTCTCGGTGCCGAAGTGCGCTGGGCCAGCTGCAACATCTTCTCGACGCAGGACCACGCCGCCGCCGCCATCGCCAAGACCGGCGTGCCCGTCTTCGCCTGGAAAGGCGAATCCCTGGAAGAATACTGGTGGTGCACCTACCAGGCCATGCTCTTCCCTGACGGCCGTACGCTCAATATGATCGTGGACGACGGCGGTGACGCGACGCTCCTCATTCACCGTGGCTATGATTTCGAAGAGCACTATGCGGCCCACGGCACGCTCCCCGAAATCTGCACGGACAACGAAGAAATCGAAGTGGTCGACACCCTCCTCCACAAGGTCCACGCCGAAGACCCCAACCGCTGGCACAAGACCATCGAAAATTGGATTGGTGTTTCGGAAGAAACGACCACGGGCGTACACCGTCTTTACCAGATGATGGAAAAAGGCGAACTCCGCACCCGCGCCATGAACGTGAACGACTCGGTCACCAAGTCCAAGTTCGACAACCTCTATGGCTGCCGTGAATCCCTCGCCGATGGCATCAAGCGCGCCACCGACGTCATGATCGCCGGTAAGGTTGTCGTCGTCGCCGGTTATGGTGACGTGGGCAAGGGCTGCGCCGACGCCATGAAGGGCCTCGGCGCCCGCGTCATGGTCACGGAAATCGACCCCATCTGCGCCCTCCAGGCCTGCATGGAAGGCTACGAAGTCCTTCCCATGGCCGAAGCCGCTACCCAGGGCGACATCTTCGTCACCACCACAGGCTGCGCCGACGTCATCACCCTCGAGCACATGAAGGCCATGAAGGACAACTCGATTGTCTGCAACATCGGCCACTTTGACTCCGAGATCCAGATTGCCGCGCTGGAAAACATGCCCGGTGTTGTCGAACTGGAAATTAAACCCCAGGTCGATAAATTTACCTTCCCCAACGGCAACTCCATCATCGTACTGGCCAAGGGACGTCTGGTGAACCTGGGTTGTGCCACCGGCCACCCCTCTTTCGTCATGTCCAACTCCTTCGCGAACCAGACCTTGGCCCAGATTGCCCTCTTCACCGAGCCGGAAAAATATGAAATCGGCAAGGTCTACACCCTGCCCAAATTGCTCGACGAAGAAGTGGCCCGCCTCCACCTGGAGAAGCTCGGTGCCCGACTCGACGTCCTCACCGACGAACAGTCCAAATACATGAGCATCCCCAAAGAAGGCCCCTACAAGCCCGACCACTACCGCTACTAAGCCATCGCTTAGTTTAGATAGCTTGATTGAATGGAACGCCCGGTGACCCTTGGTCACCGGGCGTTTTCTATGGGGACCGCCTCGGGGACTGCCTCGACCGCGTGCGCGATGTGTTCGAAGGAGTTGCGGCTTGGCGAACGAGGAAGTGTCGGACTGGGCCGGAAGCGATGCCAGTCGAGGCTGTCCCCCTCTTGAAGAGCGCTGCCTCCTCTCAAAGCAGATGACTCTAAGGGTGCCACCCTTACGCGGAGGAGCGAAGCGGGGGAGCTTACGGGTGCAGGACACGCGAAGGGCTACTATGCGTAGCGTGGAAAGCCGCGGTCGCCCTTAAGAGGGGGACAGCCCCGACGTCCCGTTTCTTCCTCCATGACGACACGCCCTCGCTCGCCCCAGCGAACACCGGCCTCACTTACCGGCATCGCGTCGGTGCAGTCCCCGCACGGCCCAATCCGCCGCGACCCCAATGCCAATCCCTACCCCATAGCAGAACAGATCCGACCACAGAAATCCGAAGCCCAGCACCAGACCGCCCAGGGTGGTGTCGCGCAGTGCATCTATCCACGGCGCATAATAGAGCTGACTCACCTCGATGAAAAACGCGAAGGCGACGGCCATTCCCGCCCGATAGGACAAGCGAAGCCCAGGCATCAGGGCACTGCCTCCCAGGAAGACCAGAAGCGCCCACAGGGTGTCCCCGGCATAGGTCGCGATGAATGGGGGCAGATAGCTACCATAGCGTCGAGAGGCCAGCCCAAGTATAAGGACCACCATGGCACAGGCGAGATAGACTGCTGATTTTCGATAGGTGTTCATGGGCAAATAGTAGCAGAGCAAGAATGAATTCGGGGACTGCCTCGACCGCGGGTGCGCTGTGTTTGGATCGACGCCGTCTTGGCGAACCGGATTGTGTTGGATTGGGGTAGGCGCGATGCCAGTCGGGGCCAACTCCCGCTGGTAGGCCCCCGCCGCGCCAAAGAGCGGGATAGCGCTACCGTCTACCCCGTCCCCAGCGCGGGGGGAGCGTTGTTTGAATAAATTCAGGTCGGACCGTAGGATTGGAGCGGTAGCGTGACTCAACCGATCCGGCAAGAGGACCTTATCATGGCACGAGAAATCAAGTATCGCAGCGGATACAAGTATCAACTGGCGGAAGATTACACCGTAAGAATATCCATCAAGCCTGCGGCGGATATCGACACGACCTTCGTGAAGTTGAGCTCGGGTGGCACGTTGACCATTTTGGGGGGCTACGCCTGGGACGGGCCCTCGGGGCCGGTCATCGACACCTCACGGAACATGCGCGCCTCCCTGGTGCACGACGCCCTCTACCAGCTCATCCGCAACCGGAAACTGACGAGAAAAGCTCACAAGAATCCAGCGGACCGGCTCTTCCAGAAAATATGTGTGGAGGACGGCGTGCCAAGGCCGATAGCCCTGGCCTACTACCACGGCCTCCGGCTGGGCGGCAATCCCGCTGTGGACCCGAAGAACGCGCGGGAAGTCCATACCGCGCCGTGACGATAATTAGGGCGAAATCGATGCCCTGCCCGGAGTCAATTTACCGCTGTTTCCTCGATTAAGGCCCGCGCCCCAATCCGTAGCCACCACACCCATTCTTGCAGTTCAGCGGCACGCCGCTTGGTATCGGCGGTGAACGTATCATTACGGTGCTATTCCCAAGAATGTCCAAGCTTGACCCGGGAAGGAAAGTGTCGGTACCGTTCATGCTTGGGTGCTGTTTCCAGTGTCCGAAATCCAGCCCTCTTCGCCGTTTGAGCCCACGCCTGTTTACATGAATCTACCCGGCGCGTCACAAGGAAAACCTATCCCATGGCCACGAAAAGCAAGTCCCCCGCCAAGACAGGAAAAAAGCCCAAAAAGACCTCCCGAACGCGCAAGCCATCCCAGTTAACCCTGGAGGAATGGCAAGTCGCTCTGCGGCGGGAATATGGCCGGGAGCAGGATTTCAGCCTGAAGAATCTCGGCGAAGAGCCGATTTTCTCTACGTTCGCCGTCCACAACCCGAAGAGCGAAAAGACCTATCGCGTGTCTATTCGGGGCGAGGTGCCGGGCGACAACTTCTGCACCTGTCCAGACTTCTCGGTGAACACCTTGGGCACGTGCAAACACATCGAGTGGCTGCTGGCAACGCTCGCGCGGAAACGGGGTGGTAAGAAGGCCTTCCGCGAGGGCTATCACCCGCCTTTCTCTGAAGTCTATCTTCGCTACGGCGCGGAGCGGACGGTCCATCTTACGCGGGGTACGGCGTGTGACGAAAAAGCGGCACGTCTGCTGAATCGTTTTTTCGACGACATGGGTGTGCTACTGGAGAAAGGCATTGAGACCTTTGAAAAGCTGGTGCGCCAGGCGTCGAAACAGGCCCACGAAATTCGAATCTATGAGGATGTCCTTTCCTTCGTGGCGGCCCGGCGGGACGACTCCCGGCGACGATTGACCATTCAGGAACAATTCGAGGGCCGGGGCGGGGTGGCGCGGCTGAATAAACTGCTCAAGGTAAAGCTCTATCCCTACCAGCGCCACGGCGCGCTCTTCGCGGCCAAGGCGGGGCGATGCCTTCTCGCCGATGACATGGGGCTCGGGAAGACCATCCAGGCGATAGCGGCAGTGGAGATTCTCGCGAAGACGGCGGGCGTGGAGCGTGTGCTGGTCGTGTCACCCACCGCGCTCAAGCATCAGTGGAAAGAGGAGGTGCGAAAATTTGCCGGGCGCGACGCCGAGGTGATCGAAGGGCTCTGGCACCAGCGCAAGGCCCTCTACGAAAGCGATTCCTTCTACAAGCTGGTCAACTACGAAATCATCAAGCGGGACCGCGACCTCATTCGGGCCTGGCAGCCCGATGTGATCATCCTCGACGAGGCCCAGCGCATCAAAAACTGGGAAACCGGGCGGGCCCGCGCGGTCAAAGATCTCGAATCCGATTTCGCCATTGTGCTTACCGGGACGCCCATCGAAAACCGACTCTCGGAACTCCACTCCATCATGGAGTTCGTGGACCGCTTCCACCTTGGCCCCCTGTACAAATTTCTTCACGCCCACCAGCACGTGGACGAGTCGGGCCGGGTCATCGGCTACCGGGATCTGGATAAGGTTAAGGAGAGCCTCGCGCCGGTACTGGTACGCCGTCGGAAGGCGGACGTCTTACAGGAATTGCCCGGGCGGACGGACAAGTATCTCTTCGTGGAAATGACGAAGGAGCAGACTCAGATTCACGACGACGCCGATTATATCGTGAAAAAGATTTGCGCCAAATGGAAGAAATTCGGATTTCTTACGGAAGAGGATCAGCGGCGGTTGATGTGTGCCCTCCAGACCATGCGCATGGCATGCAACAGCACCTTCCTGGTGGATAAGGAGACGGACCACAGCACAAAAATGGACGAGTGTGCGCTGCTGCTTGACGATATGCTTGCGGACCCGGAGAGCAAGGTCGTTATCTTCAGCCAGTGGTTGGGCACCCATACCCAGCTCATCAAGCGCCTGGAGGCGCGGGGGCTGGACTACGCCTATTATCACGGCTCCCTCGATGGGAAGAAACGGAAGGCAACGCTGGAACGTTTTCGGGCGGACCCGGCGTGCGCCGTGCTGCTGTGTACCGATTCCGGCGGCGTCGGGCTCAACCTGCAGGAGGCCTCGGCCGTCATCATCATGGACCAGCCCTGGAACCCGGCCGTGTTGGAGCAGCGGATTGGTCGGGTACACCGTCTCGGCCAGCAGCGGACGGTGCAGGTTTACCATCTGGTATCGAAGGGCACTATTGAGGAGGGGATGCTGGGCACCCTGCGATTCAAAACCTCCATGTTTGAAGGGGTGCTGGATGGCGGCGAGAGCGAAGTCTTCCTCGGTGGCACGCGCATGCAGAAGTTCATGGAGACGGTAGAGAAGGCCACGAAGGGAACGGCGCCCCTCGGCGTGGGCGGGGATGAGATAGAAGCGATTGTGGGAGCGGGGCTGGCATTCCTGGGCCAACTCGGAAAGGCGCTGGAAGGAGACAGGCTCTCCAAGAGCCAGCCCGCGGGCGTCTCGCGATTTATAAAAACGAACAAGGAAACCGGCGCGACGGAATTGCAAATTCCCCTGCCCGATCCCGAGACGGCGGCGAAGCTTGGCGACTTGTTGGGTGGCGTCGCGGATGTCCTTCAGCGTCTAGGCAAGAATCGGTAGGAGCGGCACGAGATGGCCCGAAAGAAACGACAGGGGGGTGGTCGGCGTCGAAAATCACACGCGGGAGATTCGCAAGGTAATCTGGAGGATCTCGCCGCCTACTGTGACGACCCCATCGCCTTGCTTCAAGACGGCGAGTACGACGCGCTGCAGCGGTGGCATGAACGCCAATATGGTGAGGTTCCCCCGATCCAGGAAGCAAATTTGCCGCTGAAGCAGGCCGTCAAAGACGCGCTGGGCGAAGCCATCCGGGTGAAGCTAAAAGACACACTTCGCGCTGCCATCAAGGAGGTGATGGAGGAGGCGCTGGACGAAGTCCTGGAGGAGACGCTGGAAGAAATCCTTAAGGGTCGCCGACAGAGTGAGCCGATCGAATATGAGGATGACATTCCGTTTTAGGCGGGGACTGCTTCGACTGCGGGCGCGACGTGTTTGGAGGAGTAGCGTCTTGGCGAACTGGATGGCGAAGTACTGGGGAGCATGCGCGGCCAGTCGGGGCCGTCCCCCCTCTCTTTCACAAAGTAGACTCCAAGGGTGCCACCCTTACGCGGAGGAGCGAAGCGGGGGAGCTTACGGGTGCAGGACACGCGAAGGGCTACTATGCGTAGCGTGGAAAGCTGCGGTCGTCTTTAAGAGGGGGACAGCCCCGACGTCCAGTTTCTTCCTGCATGCCGACATGCCTTCGCTCGCCCCAGCGAACACCGGCCTCACTTACCGGCATCGCGTCGGGGCAGTCCCCGCACGGCCCAATCTGCGGCGGCCCCCATGCCTATCCCCACCAGGTAGCAGAGCAGATCCGACCACAGAAACCCGAATCCCAGCACCAGACCGCCCAGTGTGGTGTCGCGCAGTGCATCAATCCAGGGGGCGTGATAGCGCTGAGAGAACTCGACGAAAAACGCGAAGGCCACGGCCATTCCCGCCCGATAGGACCAGCGAAGCTCCGGCATCACCGCACTGCCTCCCAGGAAGACCAGAAGCGCCCACAGGGTGTCCCCGGCATAGGTCGCGATGAATGGGGGCAGATAGCTACCATAGCGTCGAGAGGCCAAGCCAAATATAAGGACCACCATGGCACAGGCGAGATAGACTGCTGATTTTCGGGGTGTGCTCATAGGCAAATAGTAGCAGAACAAGAATGAATTCGGGGACTGCCTCGACGACACGTCGTGGCAGTAGCGCAACCCGCGGCTTGGCCAACCAGTGGCCGTCCGTGTGGAGCAGAACATGCGATAGTCGGGGCCGTCCCCCACTTGGTGTGCGTGTGTGAGGGGGAGGGGCGGAAAAACGGGCTGTACTGGCGGCGGGAAATTTTCTATAGTGCGAAAATAGAAGTCCCCAAGCGGTCGGAAACTATTCGGTATGGTAACGGTCTATTGAGTAGGAGAGGAAGCACCATGGACAAAACACTGGAAACCCGTGTGAAATACCCGAAGCAGGCATTTAAGTCCATCGCAGCGAAGGTCTGGAAAGAGCTCTTCACCCACACCAAGGATACCGGAGACGTCGCCTTCTGGTGTATCGAGCTCCCGCACATAACTCTATCCCTGCGGGACAGCGGCGTCGATGAGTCCAATCCCAGATGGAAACGCGTGGATTACGTGACTGCGATGGTTGACAACTTTGACGAGATGGCCTGTGAATTTGGTGAGCGAGTCGCCATCGTCATCGGTAGCGTTTTGCGGCGCATATTGGCGGATGAAGAGCTGGAGCGGGAACGCAAATTTGCCCAGCGCATTATGGGCACCATGGGGCAGGGCCTGGTGGTGGCCGATGAGCATTGGCGGATCGAGTACGGGAATGCGGCGTTCGCTCGCCTGGTCGATCTGCCGCCGGCGGCCTTACTCGGCAA
>JAUIMA010000607.1 GCA_030432675.1 Candidatus Hydrogenedentota bacterium
GGCCTGAGTTATTCCTTCGAAGGGCGACAGGCTGATATGCGGGATTCACTCAACTCCTTCATGTCTACCGTGTCTATCGCCCTTAATATCATCTTTGTCCTGTTGGCAATCCCTTTCCGGAGTTATGTCCAGCCGTTGATTGTAATGACCGCCATTCCCTTCGCGGTGGTGGGGGCCATCATTGGCCACCTCATTATGGGCTTCAATCTCTCGATTATCTCCATCATGGGCATCATCGCGCTATCGGGCGTGGTGATTAACGACGCCCTGGTCATGGTGGACTATGCCAACAAGAAGCGGAAGGAAGGAATGACCGCCATTGAGGCTATTGAGTCCGCCGGGGTGCGTCGATTCCGGCCCATCTGGCTGACGACGCTCACCACCTTTTGCGGTTTGGCCCCCATGATTTTCGAAACCTCGCGGCAGGCACGTTTCCTTATCCCTATGGCCTTGTCGCTGGGATACGGCATCGTTTTCGCCACAGCGATTACCCTGGTGCTCGTGCCAGCACTCTACATTGTGGTGGAAGACATGATTTCGGTCTGGTGCCGTATTTTCGGAACGCCCGTGGATCACACGGAAGATCGTTTAGAAGTCGATCCCGAAGGAGGTCTGTCTGCCGAGAATCCGTCGTAGGAATGGCGGAGGCCTGAAGAGAAGGGCGTTTCGGTGGGTCGGGCCGTAGGAGTTTCCTGCCCGCAATCTTCGCTTGCATACTGCCAGGGCAGTTGATACAGTGTGTGCGCTGTATCAGCATGGGCAATGGAAACCGGGCAGGATTGAGCGAGGCGAATTGGACAATTCACATGACAAGTTCGACATAGTAATTTATGGTGCCACACCGGCCGGTATAGCCAGTGCCGTCGCCGCCGCACGTATGGGGCGTTCGGTGGCCCTGATCGATACCCATGCCCATATTGGAGGCATGGCTGCGAGCGGTCTGGGTAAGAGTGATGTTGAAAAGCCCGAGTATATCGGCGGGATCTTCAGCGAATTCACCCGACGGGTGTTGGCCCACTATGAAAACGTTTTCGGGCCGCGCTCAAAAGAGGTGCAGCTTTGCAAGGCGGGCTATTATTATGAGCCCCATGTGGCGGAGTCCGTCTTTGAGTCCATGGTGGCCGAGCATGAAGCTATCGTGGTACTGCGGCTTCATCGTCTGCTATCGGTACGTACTGAATCAGCCCGGCTGACGGCCATTCACCTGTTGGATATGGAACGGGACGAGCCCAGGGATCTGACAGGCACTGTTTTTCTCGATGCAAGCTACGAAGGGGACCTCTATGCGGCGGCGGGTGCCGGGTTTCGCCTGGGCCGTGAAAGTCGCGATGTCTTCGACGAGCCGCTGGCGGGCTATATCTACTACGATTTTGACAACGGTGTCATGTTACCCGGCACGACAGGCGAGGGGGATGACGGTCTTCCTGCCTGGACGTACCGCCTCTTTTTGTGTTCGGAGCCCGATAACAGTGTGGCGATAACGGCACCACCCCCTGATTATGACCGGAAGGTCTACACTCCATACTTCGAAGATCTGGAAGCGGGGCGAATGGGAGGGCCGAAGAATTTCCATGAGGGCCGTGGGTACTTTCCCGCACACTTTAACACGATGGTGCGGGCCCTTTCGGTCACCCGTATGCCCAATGGGAAGAACGACGTCAACATCAATCCCCGTCCCCTGGCCTTTCCATTTCCGGAAGAAAACAGGGGGTACACGGAGGGCGATTGGGCAACCCGGCAGCGCATAGAAGCGCGTCACCGGAATCTGGCCCTGGGGCTACTCTGGTTTCTTCAGAATGATGAAGAGATTCCAGAGGCACACCGCGAGATGGCCCGTGAATATCAACTTCCACGAGACGAATTCGTGGACAATGGCCATTTCCCCTGGCAGTTATACGTCCGGGAAGCACGACGGCTGGATGGATGCTATACCATTACTCAACAGGATGTCTCTATAGGAGAAGGCACGCCGCGAGAATTTCATCACGACGATGTTATCGCCATGGGGGAGTTCCCCATCGATAGTTTTCCGGTGCACAAACGTCAGCCCCACGACAGTGTGGTGTTGGAGGGGTATCTCGGCATGTTGGGACACCTGACCCGACCCTACAAGATTCCCTATCGTGCCATGCTTCCAAAGGAAATCGACGGCCTCATTGTGCCCGGTGCCTTGTCCGCGTCCCATGTGGCCTATTCTTCGATCCGCATGGAACCCACCTGGATGGCCCTCGGCCACGCCGCAGGAATAGCCGCCCATCTGGCCATTGCCCACGACTGCCCCGCCCGGGCGGTACCCATGGATGAGCTTCGGGCAACCCTCCGAAAACAGGGACAGGTCGTCGATCCGCCGGCAGGAAGTACAACATAAGAGGGTGGCCCCTCATTGCCATCTGTTGCTTCGTGCGCTATTGGTTTTCCGTGCTTCCATTGTTTTTCTTATGGGTTGCTGGTATAGTCAAGCAAACCCGGCGGGTGCGAGATAACGGACTCGCCACCGGGGCCGCCGCAGGCCATTTCTGCAGGTCCCCGGAGGGTCTTACGTTGGGTACTTGCCCTTTTTTACGGGCCTGCCGGTGCGGCGGCAAACGGGAAAAGGGCTTCGCGCATTACCGGGAGAACTATCCATGTGTCGCTATCTCACCTTACTATTGCTTGCGGGCCTTGCAGTCGTCACCGGGGGCGGTCCTGCGATAGCACAGGGGCCTTTGGGGAACGATCAATACGCCTTCAAGATCTATGCAGTAGATGTGGGTTACTACCCCATCGTGCAGGTCTATTTTCGTACCTGGGACCAGAACCGGGACCCCCTGCGTAACGTCAATTATGCCAACATCGGGGTCATGGTAAAGGGCCGGAATTACGAGCCCACCATTTTCGATCCCCAGACCCGCCAGACCCAATACACCATCGAAACCCTGCAAAACCGTCAGGAAGGTTTTCGAACCGTCCTGGTCTTGGATTGCAGTCTCTCGATGGCGGGCAAGCCCTTCGCCGACGCACAGAACGCGTTGATTCGCTATGTGGAAGCCAAACGTCCCGCCGACCAGATTGGTATTATCGCCATTCGCGATGAGGCGGAGGGTTTTCAACTGGTATCGGGGTTTGAAAAGGATCCGACCCTGCTCTTCCAGCGCATCGCCGATATCAAGTGTGATGGGAAGACCACCCGGCTCTATGACGCCATTGCCGGGGCCATGGAAATGGCGGGAGCTGCTTCACAGGGCAGCTCGAGTAACGCCGCCGTAGAGCATTCCGTACTCAATTCCATCGTCGTTCTCTCGGACGGTCACGATGAAGGGAGTGCGGTGGCCCGGGACGAGTTGATGAACCGGATTGGCCAATTGGATGTGCCCGTTCCAATCTTTTCTCTGGCGTACTCCAAGTCCAATACCGATCACTTCCGTAACCTGGAAGCACTCTCCAAAGGCAGCTTTGGTCGCTACTGGACCCATGGCGATTCCCAGGAGTTCGCGGCCACCGTGCAAAAGATTCACGATATCAATCGCTCGGACTACGTCGTGAGTTTCCGCTCCTACGTGGATGTGGACGGGGGACAGCATCCCTTTAAAATCGGGCTCGCGTACCCTTCCAATACAGG
>JAUIMA010000608.1 GCA_030432675.1 Candidatus Hydrogenedentota bacterium
CTGCGCACCACGTTCTTACGAAAGGTATAGCTCATGAGGCATTCCTGGTGGCCGCTTGCGCGCCGGTCGCCGTTGCGATACCACGGGCCAGGGCAGCCGCAAGTCGTTGCTGGTGTCCCGACGAACTGAGTTGGGCTTCATCATCGGGATGAGCCAGATTGCCGAGTTCCACGAGGATACAGGGCAGGTTTCCATCCCGCATGACAAGCAACGGGATTTCACGAACGGGGCGGGGTGCTTGCTGCGTTGCGCCATCCAGAGCGCTCGCCAATTGTTTGGCGGCATCAAGTGCCGGTTTGGGATCCATGCTCAGGCTCTGGCGGGGTTGGTGTGCAAAGAGTTGATAGCCCCGCGCTGCAGGGGCCGTGCTCGCACCACCGTGGATGCTGAGTAGTAAGGTCGCGGCACCCTTGCTGGCCCGTTTTTGCCGCACGGCCGCCGACACGGTCTCGTCTTCTTCCCGCGTCAGTATTGAGCGTATTCCATACTCTTCCTGGAGAATCCGGCTGAGGTGACGCGCGACGTCAAGACACAACGTTTTTTCCTGCAGTCCGTTGGGCCCCAGCACGCCACCATCTTCCCCGCCGTGGCCGGGATCGATGGCCAGCAGAAAGTTATTGCCCGAACCCAATGACGTCGGTGCGGGGGTGGGAGCGGGCGTTTCCTGTTCCTCACGGGGGCGAATTTCAATCGACTCGAGTTCGGAGAGTTCCGCTTCCATCTCCAGTAGCGGCTCCGTCTCGATGGTATCGAGCGAAGTGCTTTCTAACTCGTCTTCCATAGACGCATCGTCGGGAAGGCTCAGGGCGGAGCGTTCCGGGGGCGCATCGGGCGTCCCAAATGAAAAGGAGTTGCGCAAGAAAGGCACCACGTCAGCCATGGCGATGAGCGCGTCTCCTTCATAGGCAAGAACGGGATTCTCAAGCTGAAAGGGGGACGTGCCGCCGTCCACCCCCGTGTCATTCAGCCCGAGCGTTACCTCTTTTCCCTCCAGCTGAAAGTGGGCCTTGGCATCTTCAATGCGTAATGACGCACCCAGTTGGCGGGCCAAATCCTTCATAGATGCATACGGGGTGCCCTGACTCGAATATTCCGGGAGCGTCAGGGGGGTGGTAACACCGTGGCGCAAGACGGCGATGGACTGCTCTTGACCGGCGGCGATAAAGCAGCACAACAGGAGTGTCATCACGGTAAGGGCGCGCAGTGCGAATCGTAGGTGTTTGATAGGAGTCACGGAATAGTTACTGGCTCTTGTTCAGATTGCGGACACGCTGATCGATGATGACATTGTTCTCAAAGCTCCCGGCTTTATTGGTCGGGCGCTCTACAGACAGATATAAGGCCAAGCCCAACACGAGGAAAAGGCCAATGAGTATTCCAATACCCGCTTTTTCTTTTTGTGTCATGCTGTACCTCGCTTTGTTGGTTCGACCGGGACGGTGAAAGCCATTAAACACCGGTAACCGGCGCCCCGATCAGAGCTACTTGCGCTTTTCTTCAAAGGTCTTCCGGGCATTGGCAAATTCACCCACCTCGACCTCTCGGCGCTGTCCAAGCTTAATCTGGGCCTGCGCCTTGGTCATCTGTGTATTTAGTTTATCCAAACAGACCTGACAAAGTTTCTTGCTCGTGCTGATGGCTGGGGCACCACATTGGCCGCAACGCGTTCCGTCCCCATCCAGCGTCGAAACTTGCTTGACCAGCCCCTCATCAACCATGCGTCGAACCACCGGTATTTCGACTTCGGCGGCTTCCGCGACTTCTTCTACGTTCAGATTCTCGTTTTGCTCAATGACTTTGCGAATTTTTTCGAAATCCGCGTCTTCCGCGTCTTGGCAGGTGCCGCAGACAGGGGATTGTACTTTGTTGAACATCTGATTGCATCGTGCACACGTTGCTAAAGGCATGGCCGCTCTCCTTACCTTGAAGACCAATCGTAGGTGATTGTGTCCCAGTCAATGTCCAGGTTCCCAACGACCTCTGCTTTCAAGACGCGACCATCAAGCGATACGTTCACACCCACGAGCACAGAGCGAATAGGAAGTCCTTCTTTGTCCAATAATGCTTTCTCACGGGCCGGGAAGGTCACTCGAAACCACGTGCGACGCGCAACCGCAGCCTCCAGATCATCACGGCCCGCATCATCCCGCACGTACTCAAGACGGGCTCCCGGTACAAATATATATTGATCATCCACACCCGCATCGCGGAGGTGATTGTCGGCAATGTGTCGCTCACTCACTTGTGCCACAAGATTTTCGCGTTCCGCCACCACCGCATCGGCACCTTCCGAGCGCGCGACGAATGCAAGTCGGTCTTCCATCCAGAGCGTCAGCTCGATCACCCGGGACCAGTTTCCGTCCTGATAGGCCTCAGCGTATTGCCAGGCCACGCTGTCTCGCACGACATCCGGAATCACCGATTCCTCTGTGCTGTCTTCCGCCCAGTCTGCAGGAGACCGGTCTTCCGATGGTTCACCAATCGGCAGTGCGCGTTTAATTGCGACGCCGACGATAAGTCCCAATAACGCCCCTATCAGCAGGGCTATGAGGAAGCGCTGTTGGCGGTTTTTACGGAGTTCAGCCACGATCTCATGGTAACAAACCAGGGCGCTATTCGTCAATCAAGTGTGATTAAAACGAAATTTGGGCATTGAGTTTCGGGGTATTTGGCCTGCGCTATCGACGGTACGTCCATTCGCGGCTATCATACTTGCGCTCGGCGAGTTCCACGGCCGCCAGTTTCTCCTCGGGGGTGACCTCCGAAGCGGGGGAGCCCGGGGCGAACTGTTGGATGATGGATCCGCGCAACGCAGCCGCTGACGTGTTCAGCACGGTAAGGAAATCTGCGTGATTGCGGGTCGCGCGATAATCGGGCCGGTCTTCCGGTTCCTGGAGGTAACGGGCCATGGTGCTCATGTCGGCGCGATAGAGGAGGGTACCGTGGTGGAGAAGGGCCCGACGGCGGCGGCGCTGGGCATTGCCCGATACCTTGCGCCCGTTCAGGGCAATGTCTGAGATGCCCTCGTGGGTCGCTTCGATACCCAGCGTTGCCAGCGCCTGACAGACGCCGCCGATAAGATGGCGATAGGAGCCATGAAGGGTGGCCACGTCGGGGTGGCGCTCATAAGAAAGAAACAGGGCGTAGTTAAGTGAGCCCGGTCCTTGAAGTACACAGCCGCCCGCCGTGCACCGTCGCATGATGGGGATGCCATCCGCTCCGCAATGGTCTTCATGGACTTCCTGGGCGAGGCGCTGGCCCGTGCCTAAAACCACGAAGGGCGTCGGGCTCTCCCAGAGGCGCAACGTGTCGGGTTGGCGCCCCTGCTCGACTTCCTCCAGCAGGACTTCTTCCAGCGCCAGGTTTTCGGCCGGGCGCTGGAAGCTGAAGTCTAACAGTCGCATCAGAGGCAGGCGCAGTTCAGATCGCGGGCAGCCTTGACCTCATCGAGCCGTCCGACCGGGGTGGATACCGGTGCAGCGTGAAGGCTGTCGGGGGCCGCATCGACTGCCGCAGCGATGGCCAGCATGGCGTCGCAGAAGGCGTCCAGGGTCTCTTTGGATTCCGTCTCGGTGGGCTCAATCATGAGGCACT
>JAUIMA010000609.1 GCA_030432675.1 Candidatus Hydrogenedentota bacterium
GTGTATAAGCAATAACACGTACGGGTACGACGGCCGCCGGATTTCCAGTCAGGACGGTCCTATCTTTAAAACGACTCACAACACCTGCGACGGTATGGTATAACTACAGGCACTATGATTTTCCTGATAATTCTAGCTCCCGTTGTCGGTGCGCTCGCATGCCCTGCCTTAGCCCGTCTATCTGGAAAAGGTTTCGGCTGGCTCATTGCGGCCATCCCTGCCAGTTCATTTGTTTGCTTACTCTATACGCTCTTGCACCTGGATGCCGAGAATCCGGCCCTGTTGACCACCCTCAACTGGCTTCCGGAGCTGGGCCTGACCCTTTCTTTTCGACTGGACGGGCTGAGTGTCGCGTTCGGCATCCTGATCACAGGCATCGGAGCCCTGATCTGCCTGTATACCGAAGCCTATTTCCGGGGTGATGCACGTTGCGGGCGCTTTATGGCGTTCCTGCTCCTCTTTATGGGGGCCATGCTGGGCGTTGTATTTTCCGACAACATCCTCCTGCTCTTCGTCTTCTGGGAATTGACGAGTGTTGCCTCCTATCTGCTCATAGGCTTTGAACATCAGAAAGATTCATCGCGCAACGCCGGTCTACAGGCCCTGTTGACCACGGGCGCGGGGGGACTTGCCCTCCTCGCCGGATTTATTCTGCTGGGCAATGCGGCGGGCTCTTTTGAGCTAAGTGCCATCATCACCACCGCCGGCCTCGCCGAGTCCCCCCACTATGTGGCCATCGTGTTGCTGATTGTGGCGGGTGCGGCGACTAAATCGGCCCAATTCCCATTTCACTTCTGGTTGCCCAACGCCATGGCAGCCCCCACGCCCGCGAGCGCCTATCTGCACAGCTCCACCATGGTGAAGGCCGGCATCTATCTCCTCGCACGCCTCAGCCCTCCATTGGGCGAAACCGAACTCTGGTTTTGGCTACTCGTCAGCCTGGGCACGACCACCATGCTGGTTGGCGGCTGGCTGGCCATTCAGCAGACTGAGCTGAAGCCCATGCTCGCCTACTCCACCCTTTGCGCCCTGGGTACCCTCGTCCTGTGTCTCGGATTAGGCACCCCCCTGGCCATCAAGGCCTTCAAGGTGTTCTTGTTCGTCCACGCCTTTTACAAAGCCGCCCTCTTCATGGTGGCGGGTACTGTCATTCACCACCTCCACGAAACGCAGGTAGAACGACTTCGTGGGCTGGCTTCGGCGCTCCCCTTTACCGCCCTCGCCGCCCTCTGCGCCAGCCTCTCCATGGCCGGCTTGCCCCCCATGCTGGGATTCGTCGGCAAAGAGTCGGTCTACGAGGCCATGCTGCACGCGCCCGTAGCCGTCCAATTTCTGGTGGTTGCGGCCGTCCTGGGAAATGTTTCAAATGTCTATGTGGCCGTTGTCTTGGGACTCATCCCCTTTTGGCGGCGGGACAAGAGCGCGCCTGCACCTTCCGGGCACACCATTCCCCTGGGACTGTGGCTCGGCCCCATGGTTCTCGGCTTTCTGGGACTGCTCGCGGGTCTCTTCCCGGAAGCACTGGGACACCATATTCTCGCCCCGGGTGGCACGAAAGTGTTGGGAGAGGAACTGAACTTCAAGCTGGCCTTGTGGCACGGCATTAATGTCGCCTTATTGCTGAGTGTCGCCACCTTGCTTCTGGGCCTCGCGCTGGTAGTCGGGCGAGGGCTGTGGCACCGCCTCACCGGCCCTCTCCGCCATCTCCATGCCATCGGCCCCGAAGCCCTCTATCATCATTCGGTTCATGCCATGCTTTGGTTGTCGCGGAGCCAGACCCGGTTCATTCAGCACGGATACCTTCGCTACTATCTGTTGCTCGTGGTCGTGTGCCTCATTGCGGCGGTAGCCGGTGCCCTCCAACTTGAAATACGTCAGGATGCTTTTGACGCGGTGCCGGTGCGGGCGTACGAGTTATTGACCGTGGCCCTTATCGCCCTGGCCGCCCTGGCGCTCACCCGGGTGCAGTCCCGATTCGCGGCCCTTGCCTGTCTTGGAGTGGTGGGCTATGGCATGGCCCTGCTCTACATCTACTACGGAGCACCGGATCTGGCGAAAACACAGATTATTGTGGAATCCTTAACGGTTGTTTTTTTCGCGCTGTTGGCCGCAGCCATGCCCGACTTCAAGGCCTTGACGTCCAAAGCCGTTCGACGACGGGATGCCCTGATTGCCGCCTTAGCGGGCTTGTTGATTGGTGTACTGGTCTACAGCACCCTGGCGTCCGACCAAACCCAACCGGTATCGACCTTCTATCGTCAGAACAGTTTAGAGCTGGCTCACGGACGTAACGTCGTGAATGTTATCCTCGTGGATTTTCGCGCCCTGGATACCCTCGGTGAAATTACCGTGTTGGCAGTGGCGGCCTTCGGTGCCCGCGCCCTCCTACGGCAACGGACGAAGCGAAAGGGCAGCCCATGAACTCGACCCTTCTGTATTACTGGTCACACATCATCAAGGCCATTATGCTGCTCCTCTCCGTTTTGCTCCTGCTCAATGGACACAATGAGCCGGGCGGTGGCTTCGTTGGGGGCCTGCTTGCCGCAACGGCTTTTATTCTTCACGCCCTCGCCCGCAATGTGGCTTCGGCTCGCCGCGCGGTGCGCATCTCTCCGGAAACGATGATTGCCCTTGGCCTGGCAACCGGACTGTTGAGTGGCATGCTCGGCATCTGGTTTGGCAGACCCTTCCTCACGGGGGAATGGGGCACCGTACTACTCCCCGGTTTGGGAAAAGTAAAAGTGGGAACCCCGCTGTTGTTTGATCTCGGGGTCTACCTGGTTGTGGCGGGAGTCGTGCTCTCTATCACCTTTTCCATGTTGGAGAAACGCCGTGCAAATTAGCCTCGTTTTCCTCATAGCCGTTCTCTTTGGATGCGGATTCTACCTCTTGATGCGTCGGAGCTTTCTCAAGGTAATCCTGGGGCTCATGCTGCTGGGACACGCCGCCAATCTACTGGTTTTCACGTCGGCAGGAATCGTTCGGGGCCCGGCACCGCTGGTGCAAGATACGATGATCGCGCCACCAGCAGGCAGTGCCGACCCAATCCCCCAGGCCCTGGTGCTTACCGCAATCGTAATCAGCTTTGGCGTGGCGGCCTTTGCACTGGTGCTATTCCGAAGGGCTTTCGACGTGTTGGGTTCCGACGATATTGATGAACTGAACGGCACGGAACGCTGAAATAAAAGGACATCTGCATTTGCTGCTCACCCTCCCCATCATTATTCCCCTCGCCATGGCGGCCCTCTGCGCCAGTGTGACGGCCTACCCGAAAGCACAACGTGTCTTGGGGGTCTTCGGTGGCACGCTCCTGCTGCTGGCCTCGATGGCCGTGGCATGGAAGGTCTACCCCGCTCGCATTGAAGTCCTCCATGTGGGCAATTGGACCGCACCGTACGGCATCACGCTGGTGGCCGACGGACTCGCCGCCACCATGGTATTGATGACGGGGGTCGTTGCCCTCCTCCTCGCCATATTCTCTGCGGTCACGATCGAAGCAAGGCGCTTGCGCGACGGCTACTTTTTCCTCTACTTTGTGTTGATAGCCGGTGTGAATGGGGCTTTCCTTACGGGGGATCTCTTTAATCTCTAT
>JAUIMA010000043.1 GCA_030432675.1 Candidatus Hydrogenedentota bacterium
ACTGTTGCCTGCCATTCCCAAATTGCAAGAGAAGCATTCTCACCAAATGAGTAATTCATATGACAATGTGTCTGGAAGAATTTTGGTGACCGATTGACAAACTGGTGTAAAAGGATCACTATGAAAGTGAATTAATATCAAATCATATTGCTATCGTCATAGACGAGTGAATGCGGACCAAAGTCGCGCTCAGCTGCGTCCCCGTTCATTTCAAGGTCTTCGCGTTCGCGAAGCGAGAGCCATTCATTGGCTCAATATATTTAATGGGGTAAAAATAGGCACCAGGCCCTGCATCTACGACATCATAATGGGGTGCGTTGTCAGCGCGCTCGGCGGCAACGAAGGCCTGGAGGTCGTCGCGGTGTACCCGTTCAATCACGCCGAAACCGATGGCTCCGGGGAATTCATGGCGGAAGTCCCGGGAGTCCACGTAGTCACGGAAATCCAGGCGGCTCACGTTGGTACTGCCCATGTACAAGTCCCGTGCACCCATGAGGCCGTGTCCGGTCAGACGGACACGTCGCTGAACCTCTGTTACGAGCCGATCACTGCGACGTTCAAAGCGCAATTGGGCTTCTGCCTCTGCCAATTGAATGGACCAGAGTACTGCGGAAATCGTCGCGATTATGCCTACTCCCAGAATCAGAAATGCCGGGAAATAGACGCTGGCACCCAGCTTTCCTGGCGGGTCGGCTGTGTCCATGATGACGGACGACCGCGGTACCTTAGTCATTCTACAACTGCCTCCCAGAACGCGATACGTTTGGTCTCAGACGGGAAGACCCACTGCATTGGCCTACTCTAGATACGCATAGTGGCATATTGGCGCACGTCCGTCAACGCGGGCCCTCTTTTTCGGGCAGCAGATGTAGAAGGGTCATTTCCGGCGGGCAGTTGAATCGGATGGCGGGGAGTCCTTTATTGTGTCCTGACCCGATGCCCGCCGAGACATTGAAGTGCGCCCTACCGTCCACGCGAAAGCCTCGGGTCCAGTCCCGGGGTACACCCGACGATGTCATGATGGGGCCAAAGAAAGGTACACGAACCTGTCCGCCGTGGGTGTGACCCGCGACACAAAGGTCGATGGCGTGGTCGTCCAACCGCATCATGTAATCTGGTCGGTGTCCCAGGACGATGCGCAATGCGCCGTCAGGTGCTTCAGAAAGCCACCGCTCCACCTGCTCCATGGGTAGGGCGCCGCGCGTTCGGGTATCCGCGAGTTGCAGACCGAGAATGTGGATGACGGTATCCTGGTGCTGGAGTGTCACCGCTTCCGTGTGGAGAAATCGGACGCCGCCGAGTGCCCCGGGCGTGAGGTGCCTGATGGCATGGTCGCTTTCGCCCTCAACGGCAAAAATTCCCAGGGGGACCTTGAGGGACCGGAAATGCGCGGCGAGTTCAGAGAGCTCACTCGCAATCGTAGCTTCTCCGAGTGGCTGGAGGAAATCACCGGTGTATAGGATCATATCGGGCTTTAGTGCCCGCACGCGCGCGAAGACCCGCGCTTCATAGCTTCCCAGCCCGGGCGACTGTATATCCGACATATGGAGCACGCTCAGGGGCTGGCGGACGTTGTTCGTGTAGATCGTGGCTTCCCGCACCTGAAGGCGGTATGGCTCGATGTGGGTGGCATAGATTCGTAGTGAGAGGAGAAGGAGTGCTGCTGTGAGCCAGGTAGTAGCGAGGCGTGTGCGCGAGCGAGGGGCTACGAACAATACCGAGGCCGCCAGGCCAAGCAGGAGGGGGAGGTAGAGGGTGTTGGCGTTGTAGGTCAGCCGGATGACGGTGTCCATATGGACAAAGGGCAAGAGCGTGCAAAGGGTCACATTGCTGATGATGAAGAGGAGCGGCGGGGCCACAATGGCTGCCCTGGTCAGGCTGCGCATCGATGCTGCTTTCCAGTTTGTCGCTGCCATCGCTCCCCCCAAATGGTGTTTATGTCGCCTCAGGCCGAGGGCACGTCGATGCCGGCTTCCTGATACTCTTTCAGTTTGTTCCGCAAGGTGCGCACGCTTATGCCGAGTAGCTCCGATGCCCGTGTGCGATTCTGGCTGCAGTGCTCCAAGGTCGTAAAAATCAGCTCACGCTCCATTTCGGAAACCGTCGTCCCCGCGGCGAGGCCCTGGGGGGCTTCTGGTTTCAGGAGGGCGGCTGTGTTGAACTGGAAATCTTCCGGGGTCAACTCGGAGCCTCCTGCCAGGACCACGGCGCGCTCGATAGCATTTTGTAATTCCCGCACGTTTCCAGGCCAGCTGTAGGCAACCAATGCTTCGCGTGCCGTATCGGAAATGCCTTGGAGATTTCGTCCATTCTCTCGATTAAAGACGTTAAAAAAGTGGTCTGCGAGATGGGGGATATCATCGCGTCGGTCGCGGAGTGGGGGAAGTTGAATCGTAATAACGTTGAGTCGAAAGAAAAGATCTTCCCGGAAGGTGCCCTCGGCAACGGCGTCTTCAAGATCACGGTTGGAGGTGGCTACAATGCGGGTGTCTACGGGGATGGTCTGGCTACCGCCGACCCGTTCTATTTCCCGTTCCTGGAGGGCGCGCAACAATTTGGCCTGCAACTCGATATTGATTTCGCTCACCTCATCGAGGAGGAGGGTGCCCCCATCGGCCAACTCGAAGCGCCCGATTTTTCGGTCATGGGCCCCGGTGAATGCCCCTTTTTCATGGCCGAAGAGTTCACTCTCCAAAATGCCGGCCGAGAGGGCGGCGCAATTTACCTTGATAAAGGGCTTGTTGCTGCGGGAGCCGCCATGGTGTATGGCCCGTGCGACCAATTCTTTGCCCGTGCCACTGGCACCACGAATGAGCACCGTGGCGCGGCTATCCACCACTTTCGCGATGTCACTCTTAACATGATCCATGGCCGGACTGCGGCCCACCATGGTGCCGCTGTCATAGCGGGTGTTCAGTTCTTCACGGAGGTAGCGGTTTTCCTGGGTGAGGCGTGCCAGTTCCAGGGCGCGGGTGACGGCCAGTTCCAGGACATCGGGGGCGAAGGGTTTCAGGATGTAGTCTGTGGCCCCCCCTTTCAGCGCCCGGACGGCGGTTTCGATGGTGCCGTAGGCCGTCATCACGATTACGCGGGTTTCCGGATGTTTCTCCAGCACGCCCTGCAAGACGGCGAGGCCATCCATGGGTGTCATTTTCAAGTCGGTGACCACCACATCGTGCTGGTGGGTCTCAAAGAGGGCGAGCCCATCGGCCCCGTTGGTGGCCGTATCGACCAGATAGCCCGCCCGGAGGAGGGCCTCCTCCACATATTCGCGCATGAGAAGTTCATCGTCTACTACGAGAATACGGTGTTTTGAGGGGGAAACGGTCATCAGTATACTTACTCCGCGCGGGGTAGTTGAATAGCGATACGGGTTCCTTCACCGGCCACGCTATGGGCCGAAAGCACGCCGCCATGCCCTTCCACAATTTTCTGGGAGACGGCCATGCCAAGGCCGGTGCCTTTTTCTTTGGTCGTAAAGAAGGGGGAGAATATTTGCTTCAGGGCCTCGTCATCCATGCCGGTGCCCGTGTCCTGGATGGACAAGTGTACGACATTCTCGCCCGCAGCGGCCGTGAGCCGAATCTCTCCCTTGGACTCAATACTCTGCACCGCATTGACGAGGATGTTCATCAAGACCTGGCGGATTTTATCGCCATCGGCAAGGATTCGCAAGTCCGGGTCGATTTCGGTGAAGATCGTGACCTTGTTGGGGTCGTATTCCATATAGCGCATGGCGGCCTGTGCGATGCCTGCACAGGAGGTGGGCGTCAGTTTGAGTTCTACCGGCCGGGTGTATTCCAAGAGGCCATTGACCACTTTTTCCAGGCTGGCAGTACCCGCGAGAATTTTTTGCACCAGCCGATGGCGCGGGTCGTCCTCGGGGGTGTCTTGGGAGAGGAAGGTGGCAAAGCCGCGAATACCACCGAGGGGATTGCGGATTTCGTGGGCCACTGTAGCGGCCATTTCACCGATGGCGGCCAGGCGATCAATTTGCCGAACCTGTTCACGCAGGGCACTCAATTCACTCAAATCCTGAAACGTCTTTACGTAGCCCAAACGATTACCGTCTCGGTCGGCAATAACAGAATCCCGCTCGCTCACCGGTACAGCACGACCACTCTTGGCCTCCAACTCGGTGGTTCCGGGTGTCGTGGTGGCGGCGAAGGGGCGTCCGAATACCTGGGAGAAGGACTGGCCCACGATTTCCTCGGCCGAAAAGCCGAGTACGAGACTGGCGGCACGGTTAAATCGGGTGACGGTTTCCTGGGTGTCCACGGCGATCACACCGTCGGAAATACTCTCGAGCAAATTGGACAGGTAGTCGGTGGTGAGGGCGAGTTGCAGGTTCTTAGTGGCCA
Source organism: Candidatus Hydrogenedentota bacterium (assembly GCA_030432675.1). GTDB lineage: Bacteria > Hydrogenedentota > Hydrogenedentia > Hydrogenedentales > JAEUWI01 > JAEUWI01. Next base: position 4,362 of record JAUIMA010000043.1, read on the forward strand.
ACTCCTGATCGAGGTCGGTGACCCGTTGCTGGAGGTGGCGGTAGGCTTCTTCCATACTGGCCGTGGTCTTGGTAAAGAGATCAAAGGCCTGTGCCAGGGCTTCCACATCCGTTTTTGGTGCTTCCATACGTACGCTATCGCTCTCTGCTGATATATGCCGAACCCAGGTCGGAGTGAGCCCCACGACCAGGCGACGGTTCAGGCTTTCTTGTCGATGAACTCCGGAGCGACCAGCGTCTCCGATTGGTAAATAGTGACAGAGCGGCTCCCACGGCGCAAGTCATTCGCCTCCTGCCGCAATTGGGTGGCCCGACGGTGGGCATGCTGGCGGGCGGTATCGAACCGGGACTGCAAGGTGGTCATTAAGGACTGGGCCTGCTGGGATTGGGCACGAATACGGCTGCGCTCTTCCTCCGTGGTGTCGTGGGCGCCCTGCCATTCGGCCGAGAGGCCCCGGTATTCCCGGGCGAAGTCCTGGGCCTCGCGTTGACGCGTTTCCTGTTTGACGAGGAGCGATTCCAGTCCGTCTTCCGTCGTTTCGGTCGGGGCGTCCAGCTCAGCCAGAACCAATTCGGCCCAGTCAATTTGACGCCGCAGAAAGTCTTCGATGCGATAGGCGAGTGGGTAGGTGGGCATGGTTAACCGGTTGGCGTGTTCTGGGCGAGGGGCACGCCCCGTTGCCGTTGTTCGAGGCGGGCCAGGTTGGCTTTAACTGCGGCTTCCTGAGCCCAGGGAGAATCGGATGCGGCGATGGCTTCATAGAGAGAGAGACAGCCCTCATAGTCTGCCAGTTGCAGCAAGGCGTTGGCACGCTGGTAGCGGGCCCACTCGGGATCGGAGCGGAGCCCCGTCACGGGAAGGTTACTGCCGGCTGTTGCCTCTTCGGCGATTGAGAACGCGAAAACGGCCGTTCGATAGTCTTCCTTGTTGTAGAGGAAATCCCCCCATGCAATGGAGGCGTCTACGAGGTAGGGCGTGTCGATGGGGGCCGATTCCACATGGGCTTTGAGATCCATGACCATGCGTCGTGCGGCGGCCGCACGGCCCGTGTCGAGATAGGTGCGGAGCAGCATCTGATCCGCAGGTCGCGTGCGGGCTTCGGGATAATTAAAATAGGCCTGCTCCATCTTTTCCAGGCCCCGTTGCGGTGCGATGGACAATAGCGCTTCTCCTTCCTTCATCAGCAGGGAGAAGGCCGTTCGTGTCCGCAATCGATTAAAATCCAGCTTCTCGATAGCGGCTTGCGCATTTTCCAGGTCATTGCTGTTCATCAAATCCATAGCCGCCTGGGCCAGGGTTTCCGGTTCGGTCGCTTCGGCGACGATTTCGCGGGCCGTCGTCTTGATGTGGTCGGTCAGGCCCAGGTTTCGATAGATGGATTGGATGGCTTCCAGTGTGGGCAGTTGGTGCCGGGTTCCCTGGGTAGCGGCGAGGAGGGCCTTGAGGTCGTCCAGGGCCCCTTCGGTGCCGCCCTGTTCGTAACGGAGTTTGGCGGCCTCGATACTGCCGGAGAGGGCTTCCGGCGTGCCGGCGTAGTGGGTCTTCAATCGTTGATAGGTGCGGGTAGCTTCCGTGGGCATATTGGCCGTGCGGTAGTAACGCGCCGCATTCAGCAGGAGGCTCGGGTCGGCGGCCCCGGCCTTGTCGGCAGCGACGAAGGCGACGGCGGCTGCGAGGGGGTTACCATCCAGCCCTTGCAGTTCGCCATTGTTTCGGAGCACATCGGGATTGTCCGGATACTCCAAGGTGGCGCGCTGGGCGGTCTTGATGGCGCGCTCACGTTCTCCGAGGGCTTCGAGCACCTGGGATTGTTCAATGAAAGCCCGGGGCCGCAGGGGGCTGTCATCGAAGAAGGTCAGCAAGTCGCTCAGCGTGTCACGGGCGTCCTCCAGTTGATTGGAGGCACGGTAGGTTTGGGCGAGCAGCAGATAAACTTCGTCATTACCTTCGAGGTGGGTAGACGTTTCGATCTGATTTTTCAGATGCATTTCCGCATTCTTGTATTGGCCCGACTCATAGGCCAGTCGCCCGAGGCGGACAAAGGCTTTGGCGGCGAGCGCGGAGTCCGGCGCGCTCTGTGCCACCCGGATGAACATCGTGCGCGCGTCGCTTTCATTGCCGGCACGTACGTTGGCATCGCCAATGGCCAGCTTGGCTTCTCCAGCCCAAGGGGATGCCGGATAGTTTGAGAGTAGATTTTGGGCATAGATTGCCGCGGTCAGCGGGTCATTCATTTCCAGGGCGAGCTGGGCCGCTTCAATGAGCATGCGATCCCGTTGGGGCGCATCGGCGTATTGTTCGAAGATGTTTTTATAGATTTCCAGTGCCACCACGGGCTGGTCGGCGGTGAAGAGCTTCGCCTTCCAGTAGAGCGCCTCCGGAATGCGGGGGTGGGCGGGGACCTCACGCAATACGTCGTCAATATCAGCCGTCATCTGATCGAATTCCGGCGTGCCCCAATCGCCCCGAAAGGAACGAAACTTTGCCTCCAGGCGAACGAACAGCGCGTCACTTCGAAGTTGCCCCGGATAGGCCGCCTCGATGGGGCCGTCCAGTTCTTCCACAACGCCAATATAATCACCCGACGCCATTTTGTCTCGCGCGCGGGTCAGCGCAATTTCGAGGGAGTCCAAGGCCTGATCCATTCCGGCATCGGGCCTGATTTCTCGATTCAGTGTGAGGACGCCGCCGGTCCCCAAGGCCGTCAGCGTGCCCATTGTGATGCAAGCGGCAAGTCGTATCGTATTTTCCTGGACAAACCGGAGTAGTGGCGATTGTTTCCGAAAGCGGGTTCCTCGGGCTGTCTGTCGCTCTGGGCCTAGTTCGGAATCAGGAAGGGGAGACGCTCCTTCTCCGTCGTCCTCCTGAAGTGGAGCCGGTGCTTCAGACGGTGGGGCATCATCACCGTTTTTGGAGGCCTCGATCAGCTTGTCCAAATCACTTTGGGAGAGGCTTTCAGAGCCGGATTCCGAAGCGGCAGCGGCGGCGAGGTTTTCGGACCCGATTTCACTTTTTGCGGCCGCACTGCGCTCGTCGGTGGCTTCCTGTTGTGCACTGGCGATGAGAGAATCGATCATGTCCTGCGAAATGTCGCCGATCTCTTCTTCTTCCGCCTCTTCTTCCGTTGAGGTTTCGCCCTCTGGGTCTGCGGGCAATCCGTCTAAGGCCCCGGAACTATCCAGATCGGCCATGAGCGAATCAATGCTGGACTGACTCAGGGAAACTTCGGAAGACGCTTCGTCGGGAACGACCGGGGCGTCCAGTTGGGAGCCATCCAACGGTTGCTCGTCACCTGCTTCGCCCAAGACCGCGTCAAGATTGGTTTCATCCAGGGGGGCGTCCCCGTCGGCGGCACGCGGCGCGCCAGAAGTCTCGTCAAAAAGGCCACTTAATTCATCGTCGCTTAACTGGGCAGCCTGTTCATCACTCTCTTCCGACGCAGTCGCGAGAAGCGCATCCAAATCACCCTGTGACATGGTGCCACTCTCGCCTTCAGGCGGCGTGGTCTCCCCGGTCTCGGTGCCCGCGATGAGTGCGTCGAGGTCTTCCTGAGACATGGGGCCGTCTTCGGCAGGTGTCTCCGGGCTCTCTGTTGCCTCCGCGCTTTCGGTGCCCGCGATGAGTGCGTCGAGGTCTTCCTGAGACATGGGGCCGTCTTCGGCAGGAGTTTCGCTCTCTGGGGACTCGTCGGTATCGTTGCCCGCAATGAGCGCGTCGAGGTCTTCCTGGGATATTTTTGGGTTCGTCTCCGGTGTCTCATCGGATGCTGAATTGGGCCCGTCAGGGTGTTCTTGGTCGTCTCCTTCATCCGAGATTCCCGAAATGAGTGCGTCCAAGTCTTCCTGGGACAGGGGTGAATCCGCTTCCGGGGCAACACGTTCTGACTTTTGCTGGGCGATAAGCGCCGCAAGCTCCTCCTCGGAAAGGGTATCGTCGGAGTCAGAGAGTTCCGTCCTGTCGTCCACCGTCGGTGAATCAGTTTCTGCGTCCAGAGGATGCTCTGAAGCCAAGTCATTAAGTAAGGATTGAGAAAGGGGGGCCTCCTTAGCCAGCCAATTGGCATCGTCGGCGTGCTCCGTTTCAACGGGAGGGGCGGCGGACCCCGAAGTGGGGGTGTCTACGGAAGTCGTCTGCGTGTGATCGGAATCTTCTGAAGTAATCGGGCGTTTCGTCGGCGTGGTGCGCGGGCGCGGTACAGGTGGTACGGGCCGGGCAATAGGGGTGGGTACACCAAGCGGTGCTTCGGTTTCCGGCCGAACCAGTGGGGAATTGTCCTCAAGGAAATCCGTGTCGACAAGAAACCCATCGTCCAGCAGGGGCGACGGCAGGCCTGCTTCAGCCGCTTCCAGGGCCTTCAGCATGTCTTCGTCCAGGCTGGATGGACGTTGTTTCTCTTCGTCGCTCATGAGGCAGGTACAAACTCCCGGCCACGGTGCCGTCATTGTCGGTGAGCACCACCCGGTGCATCACGCGGGAAGGTTGAACTATGTCTGGCGTGACAAGGAACCAATCCGCTTGCTGATCGGGGCGCGAAGCCACCGTTTGGACCAGATGTGTCCGAAGGCGCTACCCCTTTTTTCCATTCTATCACGCCACCCGGAGCGCCGCAATTTCTATGTTCAGACGAAGTCGTTGCTGAGCCCTGTGGTGTTGCGGGGGAGACTGACGCCGGTATGGTGCACATGCTAGACTGCCTGTATGGTGAAAATTGACACGAGAGCGGTCCGGAGTGCTATTCGCCGGGGCCTGCAGCCGCTGTGGTGAGTCCGGCTCGGTGGGAATGGTGGCTCCGTTGCTGGCTTGGTATTACCCTGGTCACCGTCGGTATGTCCTGGTCGCTGCACGTGGTCTCATTCAATCACGTTAAAGAAGGTGCCCTCTGGCTCGGCTGTGTGGGGACGATGCTCGCAGTTGCCGCAGGTCCATCGGGCGCGCTCAGTGGTTTCCGGGTTTGGATGCCGGCCTGGTGCAGTCTGGCCGTACTCGGACTTATCAGTGTGCTACGGGCGGAAGTTCCCTGGTTGGCGGTCGAATCCATTCTGCGCGCTGCAGGTCTGCTGGCGGTGGCTTCAATGGCCTACCGGATGGGTCAGGGCGAGTCGGGCCGCCAGATGATTGGCGGGACAATCGTCGGGACGGCGGTCTTGACGGCAATCTTCGCGTTGGGACAACGGGCAGGGTTGCTCGGCGCGCTGTTTCCCTCCTTCCCCCACTATAATCAGACCATGTATTCGGTGTTTGGGAATTCGGGCTTGTTGGGGGGGTATTTGGCCTTGGGGCTTGTACTTTTGCCAGGGCTTTCACGCTCCTGTGCCCATTTTCGAGGCGCTGCCCTGATGTCGCTATTTGCGGGAAGTGTGATGGCCCTTGCACTGCTCTACAGTGCGTCGCGGGGTGCCCAAGTGGCCCTTGCCATCGGTTTGTGCGTCTATCTGGTACGGTCTCGGGGGAGGGTGGGCTTTCCCAGCGGCCGAAGTCTGGCGGTAGCGGCCCTCGCTGGGACCCTGTTGCTGGTTGCCGGTGCGCCCAGTCTGAGCAAGTGGGCAGCACTGTTTCAGCCGGGCGATGTGGGTGGGGCGGTTCGGGGATGGATTTGGCGGGCAAGCGGCTCGTTGTTCCTGGAGCGGCCGTTTCTCGGCGTGGGAATGGGTAATTTCTCCTACGGGTTACCGCCCCATCTGGGAAGACCCGTTGAGGCCGTCCCTGAAGGGGCGACGGTATACCATGCCCACCTGGACCTCCTGGAGATGGTCTGTGAAGTGGGGGTACTCGGTGTGGTCCTGGTGGTCCTTCAATTACGGGCGTTCCGATTCGCAAATACGATGGCCACAGCGGGACTCGTGACCCTCGCCGTGTTTTCCTGTTTTCACCCTATGTGGGCCAGCGCACCCCACGGGATGGCCTTTTTGTTGCTCTTGGGAATGAACCTGAAGACGACGGTGAATGTAGCTACAACGCGCTGCGCAGAATGGCCCGAGCGAAGCCTCCGCGTGGTAGCGGCGGCGGTTCTGATTGGGTGTGCCATGCTCTACTACGTGACAACATTGCAGCCGAGTTTCCTGCTTCGGCGTGCTGAAGACCGCCATCTTGCGGGCGTTCCCGCGAAAGCATCCTACGAGGCGGCCGTGGCCGGATTGGGGTTTCGGGGGGAAGCCTGGGAAAGTTTCGGAATTCATCAATTGGAGCAGGGAGATTTGGAGGCCGCCTGGGGGGCTTTTCAGATGGCCCGTCGTGAACTGAACACCGGACGCCTTTATCTGCTCATGGGAAAAACGGCACAGCAGTTGGGCAGGCGGGAAGTGGCAAGACGCTGTTTTCAGCAATCGGAAGCGCGGGGAGGGATGATCGGGGCGATAGAGAGCGGTGGGCCGGCTGATTAGAGCGAAGCAGGTACCAGGCTGCGTACCCGTATCTGTGTGCCCGTGATAATCCCACCGGAAATACGCACGCCATAGGTCGTATTGGCGTGGGGCGCGAAAACGGGTGAGCGCCATACGGAGCCATCGAACTCGCCGGTAAGTACGGCCTGCTCGCTATCTGCATCAATCAATTGTACGACTTGTTCATCGGGATAATCACCACGGACTTCAATTTGTGCGCGATTGGCCCTGAAGTCGAGCCAATTTGAATTTGTGGGTTTCCAATGGATGAGTGGCGCGTGACTTTCCCCTTGGATGGTCGTCATTACATCCTCGGCACGAAGGTCATCCAGGGCCCGATCCAGAGAGCGCAACTCGACGAGGGGGTTGAGGGGGCGTTCGGCCTGCAGGGACTCGAGGGCCCAGCCGCTGAAAGCAAGGAGCAAGGCGGTCAGCACGACGTGGGTCATGCCGACTGAGGTGGCGTGCTGTGCACTGAGGGACATGCCACGGCGGTAGAGGACCCAGAGGACAATGGCGGGGAGAATCAGGGTGGCGGCGAAGGCAGCGGGATGAAGCCAGGACAGCAGGAAGGCCATGCCCGGGGGAATAAAAGCGATGAGGGCAACGCGGTTGCCGCTGCAGCGTGGCTGCACAGACAGTATGCGAAGGGAGATGTTGAGGAGCAGGGGGGCCAGTAGGATAGCGACAGCGCCGAGCACAATACGTGTCGTGGACATATGGTATCGAATGAAGTCGGTGACCGTCCGGGGCGCGGGATAGAGCCCCTGTGCGCTCTGATAGGTGAAGTAACCGCCCAATGCGACGGCACCGATTAAGACAGCGAACGCCGTGAGGAAGTACTTTCCATCCAGCTGATGACTGATGCCGGAGAGGTGACGCTGTGAACGTTTAGCGGATCCCGGGGTCATATGTCCCCGCGGAAGGGTCTGGAGCAAGAGGGACTTACACTGCCAGCAGTGGGATTGGTTCCCATTGTTTTGGGCCCCACACATGGCACAGACATTGCCTCGGCTCAGATCAATGCCACTGTCACTCTCGGAGAGGCGGAGGTCATCCGCATCCGGCACGGCTGCTACTGGATTCTTTTTTTTTATCCGTGTCGGGGACGGTGCTGCGGAGTCGTGCGGCGGCATGGGCGGCCATCGGGTGGTGGTGGTCGAGGGCGTGTACCCGTTCCCACATTTCTGCGGCTCCGGTATGATCTCCGGCGATTTCCAGGACCCGCGCGAGCTGCTCGATGAGGCCGATTTCATCGGGCCAGATGGAAATTGCGTTTCGAAGTTCTTCCGTCGCCTCATCATAGCGACCGAGTCGATAATAGGTGGCCGCGAGATATCGGAGGATATTAATCCGCTCTTGCCCTTCGTTTTTCAACACCTGGAGATGTTCCAGGGCGAGCCGATATTCCCACGCCGTGTAGAGTTTTTTCGCCAGGCGCCACCGTTGTTCGTGGTCGTCTGGATTCGCCTCCACATAGCGGGCTATGTCCCAAATTTCTGCCATAGTTCCTCCGGCAGTCGCACATCAGTTTCAGGGCCACTGGGGCCATCTTATCACGGGAGATGCCGCCTAATCTTCATCCGTCTTCGAGTCGTCGGTGTTGCCACTCCCGGCAATATAGCCCAGCGCTGTATTCGCAATCCATGTAACGATAGCCGCCACAAAGCCTGCCATAAAGACGATGCTGCCCAATCGGAGCGCCACCGGCGTGTTGTCCATTGTGACGCTGTAGACAAAGTAGTACGTGGGCACCAGACAGATTAACCAGGTGATCCCCAGAAACAACCAGCCTACAGATGCATATCGGGGCTCTTCACTCATCGAGTGCCTTCTCCTCTTTCGGTTGGAATGACGGCAGTAGAATACAAAACGAGGCGCCGCCCATTGGGCCCTGACTTAGTGTCAGTTCGCCATCATGTTCATGGATGATCTTTTGGGTAATAGCCAGGCCGAGCCCCGTGCCTTTGGCCCCCTTCGTACTGAAAAAGGGGTCAAATATCCGTGCCTGAATCTCCGGGGGAATGCCCGGGCCGTTGTCGTCGATGGTGATCTCCACTCCACGACCGTCGAGGTCCTGCGCCCGAATGGCGATTTTGCCATCCGAATCGGATACCGCGTCGGCCGCATTGCTGACCAGATTCAGGATACAGCGATGGAGCGACACCGGCTCTCCATAGACGGAGTTGGACAGTGAGGCGGTGTCCACGGTGACATCGATTTTTTTTCGATGAAAGAGGTCGTGGTAATTTTCCACGACTTCTTCCAGTAGCTCAGGCAAATGAAATTGCTCTCGGTAGGGCTTTCGGGGCTTGGAGAAACTCAGCATGTCCTGCACAAAGTGGGTAATTCGCTTTGTGCTTCGTTTGAAAACCGGCCACGTCCGGTGGAGTACCTCAAAATTGTTTTGATTCAGGCCCATTTCGATAAGTTCGGCGCTGTTATTCAGCCCGGATACGATGTTTTTAGTGTAGTGAGAGAGACCGGTTACGGCCTGGCCGATGGCGGCCAGACGCTCGGTTTTGATCTTTTCTTCTACCAGACGTGCATTGGTAATGGCCGTCGCGGCCAGACCAGAGAACATTTCCATGACGTGCATGTCCAGTGTAGTGAAGTGGTCTCCATCAATCTTGTTGAGGACCTCCAACACTCCGACGAGGCGATCGTGGTCCAGCATGGGCACTGCAAGCAGGCTGCGCGTCTGAAAATTGCTCGTATCATCGGCGGAGCGAAAAAAGCGCGCGTCCTCCTGGGCATTCTTTACGTTGATAGAAGTGCGACTTTCGGCGGTCGCCCCTGCGATTCCCTGGCCGAGCTTGAGGCGTACCTCTTGTTTCAGACGCTCCTGGTCTCCGGACTCCCCGAGTGCCACGTGAAAATAGAGGTCATCGCGGTCCCCATCGTAAAGGATGATGGAGGAAGCCTCGGCGCCGGCCACTATCTGACTCTCAACGGTGATATGTTCGAGGAGAGAATCCAAATCGGTGATGGCGTTGATGAATTCGTGGACCCGATACATGGCTTCCACCGCACGTCTCATCTCTTCAGTCGATGCGCTGTCTAACCAGGGTAATTGTTCGTGTAGCCTAGTGACCATCCGTGCGGGTGCCTGTCGTGTTCAGTTGACCATCAATTGCCAGCAGGGCATGATAGATCACGTCTCCGACGGCCCGCAAACTTCCCATACAGAGTTTGTCCAGCGTATCCGCTTCGGTTTGCCAGTTTTTCTGGTGATCCACCGGGGAGCCACCATAGCGGAAGTCGCGCAATTCGAGGGCGGGAATACCCGCATTGCGGAATGGGCTGTGGTTGCTCGCCTGATCCTCGGAAAAAAGGCCGAAATGGGACGAGTAGCCCTGCCTGTCAGCCGTATTCCAGAGGACTTCCGTCAGCCAGTGGGGGGCGCGTTCATCTTTCGAAAGGCTGAGGTAGCAATCGCCAATCGCCTCTACATTCAGCACGGCATGGACTGACGAGAGTGCTCCCGTCTGCTTTAATTGTTCATGAAATATGTGGCTTCCATGGGGGCCGTTTGGCGTATTGTTTCCATCATAGAAGAGCAACCAGAGCGTGCGGCCTTCCCAGGTGCTTCCAAGGGTGCGGGCCATTTCGAGTAACCATGCCGTGCCCGAAGCGCTCCCATTTGCGTCGACTATCGGCGTATCCCCGTCCACAAAGCTGTCACAATGGGTGCTGAGGATAATGACGCCGGGCATGGTGCCGGTCACAACGCCGCGGATGTTCACGAGTTCTGCCGGCCCCTGTGCCGTGTCGAATTTCCCTTCCAGCCGGTGGACGGGTAGCCCGGCACGTCGTAACTCTCGTTGGATATAGGCCTGCTGCTGGGCCATACCCTCGGATTGGGAGGGCCTTGGCCCGAGTCCGACCAGGAATTCCAGGTCATTCCAGGCGCGGGCCGCATCAAATGGGGATTGGGAAGGGCCATCGGGCACCCGGCTGTTCTCTTGGGGTTTGAGCGACTGTTTGACCCCGAAACTCACCAGCATGAGAAAGAGAAAAGTGCCGATCCCCATAAAGAGGATAATGCGAATGCCCATGTTGCCTTGTGCGCCCATAGCCATGGTCCTTCAGTCCTTTCATAACGCAATGGGGTCGTATTCCGGTTTGCGCGGTTGCGCTCAAACTAAGCGAAATAGTACTATACACGCTATTTTGAATCCACGATAGCGGGGGAGTGCCCGCTTGTGTATCATTGTCCCGCCCGACCTCTACCCCCAGATTTGCCCGATGGTGGCATGGTGTGGCCCCGGGCACAGCGTGATTGGAGAGAGTTTATGTACCGGCCGGAAATCAAGATCCTGGATTGTACCATTCGCGATGGCGGATTGATGAACAACTGGGAATTCGACAAATCCATGGTGAAGGATGTGTACCAGGGGCTGGTCGACGCGGGTGTGGACTACGTGGAATTGGGCTATCGTGCGGACAAGAAGCAGTTTTCGCCCAAAGACCATGGCCCCTGGCGCTTCTGTGACGAAGACGACCTCCGGGATGTGGCCTTCGAGAGCGACACGAAGATATCGGTCATGGTAGATGTGGGGCGTACCGATTACGACGCTTTCTTGCCTGCCGACGAATCTATTATCTCCATGTTTCGCGTAGCGACTTATGCGAAGGATGTGGATAAGGCGATCCACCTGGGTAATCACATTAAAGCCCTCGGCTATGAAGTGTGCGTTAACATCATGGCGGCTTCTCATGTGTTGGAGCCTGATTTGGATGAGGCCCTGGCCCAACTCGCAACGACCGACTTTGAGGCGATCTACCTCGTCGACAGTTTTGGCTACTTTTACTCCGAGCACATTCACTATCTCGCAGACAAGTACATTACGGGGCTGGGGGGTAAGACGGTCGGCATTCATTGCCACAATAACCAGCAATTGGCGTTTGCCAACACGGTCGAGGGTATCATCAAGGGGATTAACTTCCTCGATGGCAGCATCTACGGTATGGGCCGCGCGGCCGGGAATTGCACCACGGAGTTACTGTTGGGATTCCTGAAGAATCCGAAGTACAACATCCGACCGGTGCTGGGGCTCATTGAGAAGTACTTCGAAAGCCTGAAGCAGGATTTGAAGTGGGGTTATGAGCCGCCTTACCTGGTCACCGGCGTCCTCAATAAGCATCCCCGCACCGCCCTGGCCTATATGGCCAACGTGAGTGCGGGCGATTGCGATCCCGATATCATCAAGTTTTACAACGAGCACATCAACGTCGAGGAAATCGACTGATCCGTATTGGTGCGCAAACCACGCATTCGAACGTCTGTAGTCCCCAGGGGGGTTGCAGGCGTTTTTTTGTCGTCACGGGTGTTTCCGGTTGAGCCGGTACACAAAGGCCAGCACTTCGGCCACTGCCCGATAGAGCTCCTCGGGGATGGTGTCGTCCACGTCAATTTTCGCGAGGAGGGAAACCAGATCAGGGTCCTCCTGAATGTGGATGCCCTCCTCTGCCGCAATGGCGAGGATGCGATCGGCCAGGACCCCCTGTCCTTTTGCGACAACCTTGGGAGCGGGGTCCAAGTCTGACTTGTATCGAACGGCGATGGCGCGCTTCTTCGGGTCACGGGCTTCCTTCATGCATCCAGATCCAATCCCTGATAGGGACTCAGCAGCGCGAGGAGGGCAGCTTCCCGGTCGCCGTTCCATAGGGATGCGGTGATATGGGCGTGGGGAAAACCGACGCCAGTCAGCTTCTCGTGCAATTCGCCCGCAACGTCATTGAGTTGGGCCACCAGGGCCGGTGTCATGACTTGAAAGTTGCAGCGGCAATGACTTCCCTGGGCACGAAGATCGATCCACATGGGGCCGAGTTGGCTTAGCTCCAAGTCGAGCACCGTCCGGTGGAGGGGCTGTTTTTCCGAGCCGTGCCGGGACGCCTCTTCGGAAAAGACATGAAGCTGCAATCGGCGATATCCCTGTTCTTCTCCCAGAGGGAGCTCCATGAACTGGTAGGCCTGGTCCAGGGAGCGGAGATTCTGGACATCACTCCCCAGCGCTCTTTCCGCACTGCGATCGGCCAGGGCTTTGAAGGACTCCTCCAATCCTTCGCGACGCAACCAGTTTTGAAAGGCGGCCTCATCCAGCAATTGGTGGGTAAGGGAGTTAAGGGATTGTTTCAGGGCGGCAAGAGAACCCACCGGTGCTTCGCCCCGGATAATCTGCGCCAGCCGCGCTGCGGCATTGCGTTCCGACCGGGAACGTCGCAAGAGGTCGTACCAGTCTTTCGCGTCGGCCAAGGCAGTCAATGACAGCCACGGCGATAGGACCGCACCGGCGTCGGGGGGGAGCACGCCCTGTTGAACAGCTTGTGAAAGGAGTTGCTGTAGCTGCTGTATATCCCGGCCCGTACCACGTTCCAACAGAAGGGAGGACACGAGGGCGCGGATGGATTCAGATGACGTGGGGGCCTGCCGCGGAAGCAGGGTGGTGAGCGGGGCTTCCAATTCCGGGCGACCGAGCTGTTGCAGGACGGCGCGAAGTAGTGCGCCACTGGCTCCCGTGTTTTCAGGGGAGGCTGCCGGAGCGGGCGCGGCCTGTATGGTGAGTTGCAGATGCTTTCCCTGAGCCTGCACCTGCACGAGTACCCGTTGGCCGACCTGCAAACCACTATCGGCATCTACCGGAAGCTTTAACCCTGCGACGACGGCGGTGAGGCCATCTGGCTGAGAGCGAATGACCCCGGAGTAGTGCTGTCCTGCCACCAAGGGGGAATTGGTGTGGGGCGGCGTAAACTGAATGGTCGTTTGAGAAGCAGGTTGCAGCATGACACGCGATCAGCGACGGGGCTCAGCCTTTCGGCGGAGCACCCTGCTTGGCGAGGCTGAGCATGAGGCGCACTTCCCCTTTACCAATGCCCAACTCACGGGATACCTCGGCGACGGTCATGCCGGCGTCGCTGTACTCCAATACGCGTTGTTGCATGTTGGCCGGGTCCTGGGCGAAGTCTTGAGATTCTTCTGCAGGGTGCATATCCGCCATAGAGGCCATCTGGCCGGGCAGATCCAAGGGGGAGCGGGGCGGTGGGTCTTCCGAGGGAATGTTGAGCAGAGCGCGAAAGGCTTCCCGTGCAGCGTCTCCATTCTGGGGTGCCGGCTCCTCGTCTTCCGAAAGGGCGTCTGAAACAGAGCGTCGGGCGGAGGCCTCGGGGGGGGGAGTGTTCTTCGCAGCGGGCGTAATGGCCGCGCTGAAATCCTCGGCGACCCACGAAGTAAAAGAGGACTTGGTTACACCCGTGTCCTTTAATTTGTCAGGCTTTTTTTCCTCCTCAGGGGCAGTCTTGACGGGCGGGGGGGGCTGGGTTGTGCTGCGTATTGTGTCGACGACACGCTTTTTTGTCAGCCCTCCATTGGTCGGCGACGAAGTGGGTGCGGTGGTGGTATTGGGGCGCTCCGGTACGACGGCGTTAGCAGACGTCTGGGAACGTGGCTTGGCGCGCAGCGCGTCGATGGTCGAATTCAGTGAGGGGGAGGGTGCCGGGGACGTAGCGGGTCTGGGCAGGTCCACGCGCGAGGGCACGACGTCTTCATGGCGCCGTGGCTCGCTCAGTGGTGCGGAAGCGCGGGGCCGGGGGCTGTCGCCCGAGCGCACCGGTATTCCAACGCCGTCACCCGTACGTGCCATCTGTCTAAAAATGCCGTCAATCTGGGCCTGAGCTTCTTCCAGTTCATGGGCAATACGAAGCTGCTTTTCATAGAGCTGTTTATTCTTTTCCATGCCCTGATTCAGAATGTGCTTCACCTGACCCATCTTATGCTCTAATTCGACATTAAATTCTTTGGCCAGTTTTTTTTGCTGCCCGATAATGTCGCGCATCGTCTGGAAAAGGATGGTCATGTCGGTTATGTCGGCGCGGGCCTGTTTCAGACGGAGGTCTGCCTTCGTCTCGCGCCGGTGCAATACGAACACGAGGGCCAGGGCGATACAAAGAAAAGCCAGTGCGATAGCGAAAAAGAGTAGGGCGAGGGGATTGCCGAAGGCCTGGGCGATGGTGTCAGACATGGCCGGGCCTTCCGTAGTAATAGGGGTTCAATATGTCGCCGTCGTAGCACATGGGATTAGATTTCTACATCAAAGTCGTGGGCCTGTGGATCGTCAGCGAGAACTTCCTTCTCGGAGGCGTTATAGAATTGCATGCTACGCCGGTTCTTGCCCTGCTCGCTGTCCTGCTCCCGTTTACGACGCTTCCCCACAAAGGGATTGCGCCGACGAAGGTCCCGATCGACTTCGTCGCTTTTCGGGGCGGTGTGCTGCACCTGGGTTTCTGCCGCCCGTTGACCATTGGCGGATTCGGATGCGACGCGGGCCTGGGCCGCCAACGACGTCCGATCTGCGATCTGTTGGATTCGCTCGGCGGCGGTGGCCCGTCCTACTTCCGTGTGGGGGTCAATGGGTTGGGGCATGAGACCTTCCCGTGCAGGCGATCTACGCGTTTTCGTTGACCGCCTTGCGCAATTTTTTCATGGCCGCACTGTGAATCTGGCAGATGCGCGATTCGGACACACTGAGCACGGCCCCGATCTCTTTGAGCGTCAACTCTTCATAGTAATATAAGTTTAACACTTTCTGCTGCTGATCGGGCAAATTAAGGATGGCCTGCACCAGCCGTTCCTTGCGCTCCTGGTTTTCGGCCGCTTGGGCCGGGTGGGGTGCGCTGTTGGAACCGATCATCTCTACCTTACGGGTTTCCCCGCTGTCTTCGGAAGGAATGTAGTCATCCAACGAGAGCACCTGGGCAGTTTGCAGCTGGGCCATGGTCTCTTCGACGTGTTCGGGGGTGGTGCCTACTTCGTCGGCGATGGCATCGGTCGAGGGTTCACGCCCCTCTGCATGGCGAAGTTTTTCACGGGCGGCTCCCACCTTGCGTGCCATGGTGCGCAGGGAGCGGGGAGCCCAATCGAGGGAGCGAATCTGGTCGATGATAGCACCACGTATACGAATGGAGGCGTAGGTGGAGAACTTGATCTCTTGCGTGTGATCGTACTTTTCCACCGCATCCATGAGGCCGATACAACCCCAACCCACGAGATCATCCATTTCCACATTACTGGGCACATGGATGGCCATGCGCCCCGCGATGTACTTGACGATGCGCATGTGATGGAGAATGAGCTGGTCCCGAGCGGTGGATTCTCCA